>JASBTH010000109.1 GCA_030148525.1 Saprospiraceae bacterium
CCTTTTCGGAAGCGGTATATTTGAACCTCACTGCAGCCTTTTTTCGCCCCGTAGCCATGCTACGAAGCTCAAAAAAGGCTTTGTGAGAACCAAATTCTAGACATTTTCGCCATCAAAAACAAATCCCAAACACGCTCTTAATTTATCGAGGGCATTTTACCTACTGTACTACAAACTATGTCCGGAGAACCAGGGCCAAAGAACATCCACTATTCGTACCCCATTCGGATTATTGGTGGCGTTTGGGTAGCGGTGTTCCAGCTCCTTAATCATCATGAAATAATACTCACCGGCATTATTCGCCACCGGTTGATCGAAGATCAGCAGATTCGACGCCGGCGGATCGGGCATTTCCCGAAAAACTGTATCCACGCCGATCATTTGGCAGACATTGGTCAGGCCTGCCCACAAAAAGTCGTGTTGCCGGATGGCCTGCCCGTCGATTGGGAGTTCTTCCCTGACGCCGATGGACTCCATGATCTTTTTATCCTGGGTGCCGCTGGAGTTAAAGAAAGGCATACGGCGATCAGAGGTGACGGGGGTCACCACGGGCAGACCGACACCTCCCGCCGCATGAGCAGCCGCAAACGTATCACCCATGCGCGGTATCACCTGGCTTTTGACAAATCCGCCGCCATTGGAGAAGCCGGAAATATACAGACGCGACGCGTCAACGGTAAAGGAGGCCTTGAGGATATTCAGAAGTTCCTCTAAGAAGGGGATATCATCTTTGATGTCGGTGCCCGGCGGCACATCATTCACCAGGCCCCCTGAGCTCCACTTGGTTTGTCGCATGCCGGTATTGAGCTGGTACTCCAGGGCCGTCGGAAAGACCGCGAGAAATTCTTCCGACTCGCTCTTTTCCACCCACCCGGAAATGTTGTAAAACTTATTCCCGGTACCTCCGCTTCCGTGCAGCATGAATACGACAGGGACGGGTTCCTGCTCTGAATAGGACGCCGGGACATGAACGATGAACTGACGCATTTCGCCGTCTATTTCCCGTTCGTACGTATTTTTTCCCACCGACCACTTTAAGTTGTCGAGTACGATTATTTCCGATACATTGTCTTGCTCACATCCCAGGCATAAACAACAGATCAGGCAGTAATATAGTCCCCGCATAGTACTTTTTGGGGAAGAAGATACGGAAACCTGTGATTTGACTCCCCGCTTAGGTCGGGTTACCTTCTGGCGATACCGATAGAACGATCTTACCAAAATGCTCACCATCCCCGTAGCGTTGGATCATCCCCGGTGTTTCTTCGAAAGGGTAGGGGCCATCAATGTGGGCTTTCAGGTTCCCTTTCCGGTACAGATCGCCGATGACTTCCAGCTCTGTATTTGGCTGTAAGCCCAGCACTTTTAATCGCTTGCGCGAAAAGAGTTTTAGGATATGTCCGAAGAGAAACAGCGTCAACAATTTACCTAAATGCCCACCCACCGTCACGTATATACCTCCGGGCTTTAGTGCCCGCAGATAGGCCCACGGCCAGCGATTTGTCTTGCAATCGAGAACCACATCGTACGAATGAATGGTCCGGGTGAAATCGACTTTCCGGTAATCGATCACCTGATCAAAGCCCATCTTTTTCAACCGTTCCAGCTTTGGTCCCGAATCCACCCCGGTGACGTCACACCCATATGACTTGGTTAGCTGGTAGGCGAAGGTGCCGACCCCACCCCCGGCTCCGTTCAATAGTATTTTGTCCCCTTTTTTCAATCCGCCCAGTTTGATCAAACCCTGGTATGCCAACAGGGAAGCGTGGGGCGTGGCGGCCGCTTCCGCAAAAGACATAGCATCGGGCTTGGGCCGCATGGCATCCTCGTGGATACACAAATACTCCGCGAAAGTGCCAAAGCCATATTCCGACGTATCCCCGTAGACCGCATCACCCACCTGAAACCGGGTTACGTCGGGACCCACGGCTTCAACCACCCCGGCAGCCTCCATGCCGGGCACCGGGTTTTTGGGTTTCCGAAGACCAAACATCAATTTCAATAGGCCGGGCTTACCCCTCACCATACTCCAGTCGTAGTCGTTGACAGCCGTAGTGCGGACCTTCACCAAGACTTGCTGCCCGGTGGGGGTGGGTATGGGCCGGTCTTCGATCCGCAGCAGGGAAGGAGAGCCATAGGAATGGCAGACGATGGCTTTCATGCCAAATGTTTAATGATTAATGGATAATTTTTAATTGTACTGGCCTAAATAATTAAAAATTAAAAATTATTCATTAAAAATTCCTATCCCTTCACAAACCGGCTGCGTGCTACCAGTTTATTGGTTTGAGTGAAAATAGTCAGTACGTAGGTGCCGGGTTGCAATTGTTCCAGTTGGATGGGCGATCCCGGGGAGGTGCTCCGGGTATCGACCAATCGACCATAGGCATCAAACAGCCGCAGGGTGTAGGTGCCGTATTCCAGTCCCTCAAAGCGCAGTACATCCCGTGCCGGATTCGGATATAGGCTTACCTCCGCCAATTCCTGTGGCGCATGCGTATTGGTAATGATGGCCGGAGACAATTCAAGGGTACCATCCGGTTCAAAGGGATCACTGTACATGGGGTTGGTATAAATGTTCTCGCCGGTGAGGGTACGCAGGAAGGCCACCAGGGCATCTTTTTCGTTTTGGGTCAGATTCAGTCGCTGTCCATTCTCACCGCCCCCACCCCGCAGACGGATGTCCAGGTCGGGATTGCGTTGGCGGTCAAAGGGCACGGCATTGTAGTGATCGATCACCATTTCCAGACTACCGAAGGCTCCGTTGTGCATGAGTGGACCATTCAATCGCCCCTGTGGATTGACTAAGTCGCGCAGGCTGGGTGCACGCGTATTGGTGAGATCCACCGATCCGGGCTCACCGGCCACGCCGATCACTCCGTTATTTCGCGATAGCGGATCGATGTCGAATTCCGGAGCCCGGTGACAACCCTGGCAGCCGGCACCTCGCTGGGGCCCGCCCGGAGGACGTATGTACAGGGCCTTACCCAGGTTTTCCTGAGGAGAAAAATTGGGGAAGGGGTCGTTGATGTTGTTGACCATTGCCAATCCCCGATCAAATTTAGCATCAAAGGACTGGATGCTGCGAATGAACTGTGCTAACGCTAATTGCATGCGCTCCTCGGTGACGGTAGCATCTCCAAAGGCGAATTCAAATAAACGCTGATACTCCGGGATGGCGGACAGTTTATCGATCAGGTCAAACATATCGGGAGCGCCGTCCTGGCCACTGAACCCCATTTCCACGTGATCCCGGATGGGCATGGTGGATTGTTGTTCCAGCGATTGGGCGCGCTCATCCCAGAAGAATCGACGCTCCTCGGAGAAGCGACTGTTGACCAGCCGCATGGCGTGCCGGCCGGTCAGGCCGCCTTCGAGGCCCACACTCAGGCGGGCGGTATCGGAAAAGGCAAATTCCTGCTTATGACAGCTGGCGCAGGATATAGTGTTGTTAGCGGAGAGGCGTACATCGTAAAACAGCACCCGACCCAGCGTGGCCGCCTCGTCGGTAATTTGATTGGTACCTGGCGTATTATCCTGATCAATGTAGTCGGGAACAGGTTGATTGGCGTAATTAAATAGGTTTTCCAGATCAATGGTTCCCGACATAAAAATCAATGCCAGGAGTATCAGTACGATTGCTTTGGGTTTCATGGTTGTTTCACTTGAAAAGACGTTGACGAAATAGTTTTCCGGGGAGCTTTCGTAAGTAAGAGGGGTTTTCCCATGCTATGTACTCAATTTTGGTGGAGAGAGTTTCTTTTTGACGATTCACGCACGACGCTCCACGCTCCACGCCCGACGTTGACAAGCGCAATGCGTAAAATCAGAGCATGAAAACCGATGCCATGCCCAAACCATCACTCTGGTCTCCTCTTTCGCTAAAGTCGCTGCGGTCTAGGACCATAGGCCTTGGGTCGTTTCGACGCCCTACGGAGTCACTTCTTTCAAAGACCTGTTGCGTTGCCGCGATCCAGAGGATCAGCGCTCCTTTTCGATCCGTAAGCCGTGAGCCGTCTAGAGGCTCCTATCCACACCATGGTCTGGGTGAACGGTTCTTAAATAAAAATACCCCGAACAGAACAGCACGTTCTATTCGGGATACCAGGCTAAGTACATGATTGTTTATTCCACAAATGCGACCAACATACGCGTCTCGGCCTTGAATAACATGCGGGTCTTATCAATTCGCTTGCTAATCTCCTCGTCGCTCATCCCCGGGTAGGTCGCCTCCCAAATATCGGCGTCGCTATTGGTCATATCGGCCATAGAATCATAGAAGTCGATGGTGGAAGCCTGGTAGTCCATACCCTCCCCGTGGGGCATCATCATATAGCCAACCATCCAGCCGGCCCGATTGCCTTTTTCGATACTCTTTTCGTGAATGGGTTTTACAAACTCCGTTTCCATGGCCATGTACTCGGACCAGCCGGAATACGGGACACTCATGTAGTTTTCGACGGCGTATTTGGCGCGCATATTGCCAACCCCATCCACTACGGTCCATAGTTCGCGTTTCACCAGGTCACGGTATTTAGCGGCATTGTTCAACAGCTTCTGCTGATCGGCCGGCGCTGCATCAATGAGTGCACTCCAGTGACTGTTCACGCTTTCCAGGGCTTCCATGTCCTTTACTACTGTTATGGTCAGGTAATCGTATTCCGAATTGGTGCCACTGGGGAAGAGGACGCGTTCGAGTTGCCAAGACAGGATGTGACCCTTGTCCACCCGCTTTTGGTGGATGTCCTTATAGGCCATTTCGCAGTCCATGTATTCTTGGTTCATACCCGGTTTTACTTTCATGTATTCCACGATCGCAATGGCAGGCTGCTCTTCCTGAGCATGGAGTAGAGTCGATTGAGTAATACCTATTAAGCATAGGCATACCGTTAAAAGCAAAGCTTTCATACAATATCGGTTTTAAGTATGTGAGAGTATTAGGACCGGTTAGGTCCATGTCAAGTCAGTACGTTGTAACCGGAGAGAAACAGTAGGAAAGATGGGGATGGATAAACTGGAAGAAGAATTGATAATCAGTTCGCTACACCTTACAATATACCAAATAATTCGGATATCATCAATAGTACTGTGGTGTTACTGAATCTTTCGATCGATGGTATACCAAAAAAGCAGGGTAATACTGAGATGTGGTCATTCAATCACCGCCGGTTCCACCCGCTCGTAAAACCAGGGTGTATGCTGATTAGTCACTGCTTTCCAGTTGGATACCGGGCTTTCGCCAAAAGGTTACACCATACTTACCGTACTTCGAATCGTCCCTGAATCGTCTCGGTAGTCGCCGCATTGGGTTGCCCTGCCCGTTCGGGTTGCTCTCCACCGACCGATACCCGAAACCAGCCCGGCTCCGTCGCCCATTCTCCATCGGCATTGATCAATGCCAATTGCTCTTTTGGGAGCGTGAAGGTAACCGTCCGGGTCTCTCCGGCCTGCAGGTGGATACGCCGGAATCCCACTAATTGATGGATGGGCCGTGTGGTAGAGGCTGAGCTGTTTGCTAAAAGACTGAATATCAAAACTTCACGTTTATTTAAAGTAGCCTCAATGTACTAAAGAGATGGGCTAAGTCGGAAATCGGAGGGCGGAAATCGGCATGCCTGCGCAAAACTTCGGCAGCCAGGGAAGTTGGGGAATGAGTCTCGCTTTTTTTAAAAATGACTAATCCTCTTTGGAAGCGATGTGGGGATAGGGGGATTAGGAGAGCTCGACGCTCCACGCTCCACGCTCGACGCGGACAAGCGCAATGCGAAAAACCAGAGCATGAAAAACCGATGCCTTAGCAAAACCATCCCTCCGGTCTCTTCTTTCGCTATAGTCGCTGCAGTCTCGTATCGTAGGCCTTGAGTTGTTTCGACGCCCCACGGAGTCAGCTCTTTCAAAGACCTGTTACGTTGCCGCGATCCAGAGGATCAGCGTTCCTTTTCGGACCGTCTGCCGTAAGCCGTAAGCCGTAAGTCGTTTCCACGCCCGACGCAAACAAGCGCAATGCGAAAAACTAAAGCATCGAAAACCTCAGACCAGGCCCAAAACCATCCCTCCGGTCTCTTCTGTCCCTGAAGTCACTTCAGTCTCACCCTCTTCCCCGTCCGTGCACTGCGGATGGCGGCATCGAGGATCTCGACGACCAGCACATTGTTCTCGAGTGAAGACAGGTCGTAGGGTGCTGGTTCGATGTTACCGCGGACAACGGCGGCCAGGTAGGCGAAGGGATCGTCGTAGGGTGCCGGACGCTCTTCCAGGGTCTGGCTGGTTTCATCAAAGTCATCGTAGCCTTCGGCGATGCGGATGCGAAGGTCGTGGCGGTTGTCGGCATAGACCGCGCCGGTAAGTCCGTAGATCTCCATATCCTTACGACCGATGGGCCAGTTCCAGGATGCCTGGATGATGGCGACGGCGTCGGCATATTGCACCAGGATGATGGCCTCATCGTCGACCAAAGGATTGTTGGGCGCCTGGAGTTGTTGGGTGATGGCCGTGACGCTTTTGGGGCGTTCCCCTTCCATCAGCCAGGTGGTCAGGTTAGCACCGTAGCATCCGAAATCGGTGATGGCACCACCGCCATTCAGTTTGGGATCGGTGAGCCAGTCGAGGAATTCCGAATTGACACCGATCTTTTTGGGGCCGCGATGTCCGTCGCGGACAACGATCTTGCGAATATCCCCCACGGCTTTTTCCTCGGTTACCAGTTCATAAGCACGATGATTGGTGGGGTACCAGGTCGTTTCGTAGTTGGTGAGCAGATGGATGTTGTGCTTCTGTGCCAGTGCCTGCATCTTTTTGGCGTGCTTCAGGCTGACGGCCAGTGGCTTTTCCACCATGACGTGAATGCCGAGAGGTGCAAAGGTCTCGACCACTTCGAGGTGATCGTAAATGGTACCGAAGGCGGTGACTGCTTCCGGTTTCGTAGCGGCCAGTAGTTCCTCAGAGGTGTCGTACACCAGGTCCATGGAATAACCGTGCTGCTCGGCATAGCGGCCGGCCAGTTCGCGGTTGGGTTCCACGATGCCGACAATCTCGTAGTCGCCCCGCTCCGTGCCACCCAGAATCCAGTGTACGTGGGTGTGGGTCAGGCCGATGACCCCGATTTTCAGGGGCGCTTTTTGCCCGAAGGCATACAGAGATGCAAAAAGGATCATTCCGGAGGTGACAAACAACTTTGGCATGGGAAAAAGTTCAAGAGGTAATAATCCCTGCAAGATTGCACGGAAATAGTACAGAACGAAATTTTGTCAAAAAAAACTCAACCTCAGCCTCAACCTGATCCTCAACCTCAACCTTCTTCTTTGTCCGGTCAGCGACAGCCAGGCTACATGAAAAATTAAAGCTCCCGGAGAGTACCGATCCTTTTTGGCGAAAGCCAGCTTACGACCGGTCGCGCAGCAGAATGATCTTACCATCCCGGAAATGAAACTCCGATTCCCCTTGCATGGATAACTGATCACCGGCCTCGAGGCCATTTGGCAGATCAATGGCGAGGGTGCCCTCGTAGTCGATGCCAATAGTCACCTGAACGCCCTCAAACGACCAGTCAGTAATACGCTGCTCGCGTTGTGCGAATAGGGCTTTGGCCCGTTCGGCTTGTTCCCGGAAAGCTTCGATACCCTCCGTAGTCAGGTCAACCTCCCCGTTCGATACATTTTCGAAGACCACTGCGGGATGCAGGTGCTGGGTCATGCCGGCAATATCAAAGGTGTTATAGGCCCGGACGTAGGATTCGATGATGGTTTTTTGTTGTGATGTATCCATTGTTTTTCAATGCTTAATGATAAATGCTCTTCCGACTTAGCTGTCACCTGCACAAAGTTTCGGCGGCCGGGAAAGCTTCGCCGGGCATCGCCTGATCCCCTAATCTCCTAATCGAAACACAATGACAGACGCACTACATCGCGTCTCTACAGAGACCTGTTTTGATTGGAATCCAACTCTCCCATTCCCCCATTCCCCTAACCCGCCCGCTTCCATTCCCTGGTAGCCAGGAGAACCACAATGACTACTTCCCCGACAAAGTACGCAATGCCCCAGGCCGTGATCACTTCCCGGTATACGTACACCAGGCTGAGCGTCAGTAAGCAGTAGAGTACATTAGCTACGGCAATAGTACGCAGAAAGGCCGGTTTTTGCAGGCCGGTGATCAGGTACCCCATTCCGGAATATACCGCAAAGCAGGCAGCAATGCCCGCCAGGACATAAAGCGTGCCGGTGGGCATGCCGAAAAAGGATTGAAATCGCACCAGTACAAAGCCCAACAGAAAAGTGGACGTGACGGCCCCCAGGCAGTCGATCAGGAAAAACCGTTTGATGGATGGCATAGCGGGTGATTGTTCCTCCAAGATACGAAACAAGGGTAGCATGCCGATAGGTTGATTTCTTCCGATTTCGACGTCAGTCGGCAGTCGGCAGTTTAAGCCCATCCGCTTTACAGGTTGTGTGATAACAAATAATCAACTATGCGAACATAGTTACTGTTTTTTTGCCCTCCCGGTAAGCTAACTGAAGGAGGGAAGCTTCAAACCCAGCTAAAAGGCCTTTTGAGCCTCATTTTAAGCTCCAATTACGTATTTGCTGCTTCAGGTATTCAAAAGAGCTGATGTTTTGTAGCCTTTTGAAGTTGTAGGCAAAATGATATAGACAGATTTCGGTTTGAACCTTGTATCGTCCGCGCATTTTTAATTGCTGGCGATCCATGAATACCATTTTTATCGTTCCAAAAGGATGCTCTGCATGGGTACGCCGTTTTCGAGACTGTTGCTTGCCTATCGGGCTTTCCATTCTGCGGATGTAATCTTGCTTCCACTGCTCATCATCAAAACGATATAGCATCCGCCCTTTTTTCGAAGAGGTACAAAAAGCTTTTGCTGGACATTTTGTGCAATCCACACCTTGGTATAGAGTGGCTCCTCGCCCTCCTTTTTTAGGATCGTAGCCCTTGCGAATCAAGCGGCCTCCTTTAGAACAGGTGTATTCATCCTGTTGCTCATCATAGGTAAATTCAATGGGTAGTCCCTGCTCATCTTTTCCTTGTGCCCCCTTCGCGTTTTGTGGAACATTGCAATAACATTCGGTACCCTGTTCTTCCAATTCTTTGATGTCTACAATATTGAAGTAGTCAGCATCCGCCCGAGCCACTTGTGGGCGTTGGTCGTACTCGGACTCTATGGCCTCCACCATAGCTTTGAGTTGCTGTCGATCATTCCCATCGCAAGTAGCTTCACTATACATGATTAGCTTGTGCTTATCATCTACCACCATTTGGGTATTATACTGCGGCAAAACACCATCCCGACTACGGCTCAAGACTGCTTCTTCATCCGTAAAACTTATCCGGGTACGCCTGGTATCCTCATTCAGGGTTTTCTTTTTTTTTTGTAGGTCTTCTATTTCTTTATTCAGCTCAGCAATCTTTGCCATTGCCTGCTTTTTAGTACGATCTAACTCACAAAGCTGCTCCAACTTTAGCTCTCCTTCATCATTAAGATTTAAGGCATTCAAGTATTGGGTCATTTGCTTATCTATATGCTTCAGCCTACCTTCTATTTTCTTGAGCGATTGGGCATTACGATTGGTATTTGCTTTTAAGCGTACACTATCTACACTCACTTGTTTGCCATCTATGTACTTATGAGACACTAAAAATTGATTGAACGCTTTAAGCAAAGAACGAATCGCCTCCCCGTTATCACGCCGATAATCAGCTATCGTTTTAAAGTCAGGCTGAAGATTTTCCAATAACCAGATCAGTTCTATGTTACGACTAGCCTCAGCTTCCAAACGTCTTGAACTGGTCACTCGATTTAAATAGCCATACAGATATAGCTTCAGCATGGTCCTGGCTCCATAAGGGCGTTGACCAGTTGTACTCAGCCCTTTTTGGCTGTAGCTTGATTCTGAACTACTAACCACTCCTTCTATAAATGCGTCCAACAAACGAATGTAGTGGTCTTTGGCTACCAACTCTTCTAGCAGACCTAGCGATAGTTTATCCCGTGATTCGCCTTGCTTATATCTCATTGAGACTGTTATTTATCTCAAGATAGTTGCAAGTTTATTTTCACACAACCTGTGAAGCAGATGGGCTTAAACTGTCGACTGCCAACTGAAGACTGCAACATCTAGGCTGAAGTAGTATTGGTCGATGTTAGGTCTCTGACCGACGCCCGCACCATATTCATTCCCGACAAATGTCCGCCCGAGAGGATGCGGGTAAACCACTTTTCGTCGA
>JASBTH010000110.1 GCA_030148525.1 Saprospiraceae bacterium
CCTTTTCGGAAGCGGTATATTTGAACCTCACTGCAGCCTTTTTTCGCCCCGTAGCCATGCTACGAAGCTCAAAAAAGGCTTTGTGAGAACCAAATTCTAGACATTTTCGCCATCAAAAACAAATCCCAAACACGCTCTTAAAAAATATACCGCTTCCGAATTGGTTTGTATTCCCTGTACGAAGTACTGTTTAACAAAACCACTACTTGGTCGGAATAACATTTGCGGTGCATTGAAATAGCCGGAGTGCCTGCCGGTAATTCAGCGCCAGAGGGCGAGCAAAAAAGGTTGCTTACGTATTAAGCAACCTTTTACCGGCTTGTATTAATGATCGCTCGCCTGGCGTATTTCATGCAACAGGCCCTTCAGGTCTTGACTACCCCAATTCGGTGCGTAGGGGCCGGCCGGCTCAAACCCGGCGTATAATGCTTCGGCCCTTTCCAGCATAGGCATGGCCGCTTCGGCACCACCGCCCATAAAGGCGGGCAGGTGATACTGGAGTTGCCCGATCATATGCGGAGCCCGTGGATTCTGTGCATCGCGTGCTATAGCCTTTTTCAGGATGTGGATGGATTTATTACTGTATTTCCCTCCGTACATCATAGGATTCTTCCAAATCCGGCCCTGGTAAATGAGGCCCTGCAATACGTACAACTCCGTGGTATCACCACCTATTTCCAGCGCTTTATTGACCAGAGCCTGAGCAGTATCCAACTGAGCATCCCGCTGCTTGCCGTAACCGGCATTGTGTAGTTCGTAAGAAACGTTGAACCGGGCCAGACCCTCGTAATACATTGGCAACCAACTATCGTCGTGGATACGACGCAGTTCAGCAAAACGCTCAATCTGGGTATGCCAATGTTCTGCATTATCAGCAGCGTGGTAGGTTGGCAGGTAAGACGCCAGAGACTCCTCCAACGTCTGGGCGTTTACAGCTAAAGACCAGGTGATAAGGGCGAAAAGCAAGATAAAACGAATCATAGTGCGGTATCTTTTGGATTTAATGATACCGTCAAGTTGCTTCCCTTTTTTGGCGAAAGCCAAAAAAAGCAACTGAATGGGGGGATATCAGGTTTGAGGTGCAACAAGACAGGTCTGAGGTGTGAGGTGTGGGGTGTGAGGTGCAACAAGACAGGTCTGAGGTGTGAGGTGTGGGGTGTGAGGTGAGAAAGCTGGTCCGGGGACCGAGCGTGAACCATGAGCCGGTGGTCCTAAAAAATACAATGGACTGTCCCTGCCTGCCGAAGTCAGGATTGACGAAGGCGGGGACCGCCCCACAAAGGCCCTACGAACGGAATCAGTGGACCATAAGGTGGACCGCACGTAAATCACATCCAATCATCATCCTGGGATTCGACCCGGTAGAGGATGTAGTCGCGCAGCGCTTCCGCTTTTTCGACCGGCAGGAAGGGTATGGTTTCCTGGCCGCCGGCCGTGTAGAGAATCAGGTCTGCGAGATCTTTATTACGTTGGTAAAACGACTGCTGCACATCAACGCTCTGCACCTTGTGGATGGGTGTTACGGAATGCATACGTCCGATAACACCTGATTCGGTTTTAACGTATTCGAGGTCGACCAGCAACCGGTAGGTGCGGTAGTAAGCGCGCAGATACCAAAAAGAAACCAGGGGAAAACCCAGGGCCGGAAGCAGAAAACGCGGCTCCGATAATACGACGGTGAGTGTTCCGAATATCAATAGCGGTAAGATTCCAAAGTACCGGAAATACCACCACAAGTAAGCTTTATCAATACGGTGCGACTGATAATCTGCATCCGAAATGGCGGGAAAACTGGAATAAATTACATCTTCTACCTGCTCCATGCGACACCCGGGAATGGTAACAATATTAGACCGCTGTTGCCCTCCTGCATTAGCCTGGCGAATGGTGAGTACAAAAATCTTCAGTGCACGACGAATAGGATTGTCGGCCCAGCGAATAATCTGAATCTTATTCTTTTTCAGGGCCGTCTCCCGCCGATTGAACAGGCCGGCTGTAAGCTGAAATCCTTCGCGGTCTTCCAAAAACCGAAGATCGTAGTAGCGGGCAATAGTCCGCAATACCGTAATGACAAAGGCGATAATGATCAGTCCTGTAGCCAGGATTGCGTAGAGTCCAAAACCAGGATTGAGCTCCTGCATTTCTTCGTACCCCGTTTTCCAAATGCCGTCACCCAGACTATCGGCCAGGGTGAACACAAAACCAAAAACCGTACCGACAATGATACCAGCAGTGCGCAGGTGATTCTGACTCACCCCTACGCGAATGAGGTCGCCCAGATCTAACCGTAATACCTCGGAGGAAGGCGACTGAAAACCAGTCTGCTCCTTCCTTTCACCGGTAGATTGCGAAGGGGTAGCATCCTTTTTTTGCGCAAGCACATAGGAACGAATAGATTCGGCCTGCTCTCGCTCCAGCGCCTCGATCGTGATCTCACTTCCCTGGCTACCCGCCGAGTCGATGCGAATACTCACCACATTCAATAAACGATGCAGCACTTTTTGCTCGAGGTGGATGTTCTGGATCCGCTCAAAGGGCAATTTGATCCTGGTCTGGTTAAGTACTCCCTTCTGAATAATAAGACGATCGCCTTCCAAGTGATAATAATACCTGAAATAGGAAACGATGGACAGTATAAGTGAGGCAGCACCACCAACAATTATGAAGCTGTTCAGCCAATATTCATAGCTGTTTTGCTTTTGTCCGGAGCGCAGGAACAAAACCAACAATACTGGCCAGAAGCCTTTGAGCATACGCACCAGGAAGTTGTAGATAAAGATGATGATAGCGCTCGTCGATTGCCGCTGGGGAACAAAAAGGCTTGATATTTCACTCTTCCTCATCGCTGGCCACTTTTTCGGATACGAAGGAGCGCATTTGCT
>JASBTH010000111.1 GCA_030148525.1 Saprospiraceae bacterium
CCTTTTCGGAAGCGGTATATTTGAACCTCACTGCAGCCTTTTTTCGCCCCGTAGCCATGCTACGAAGCTCAAAAAAGGCTTTGTGAGAACCAAATTCTAGACATTTTCGCCATCAAAAACAAATCCCAAACACGCTCTAAATTAACGATACCCAATTTACTTGACCCGCACCATGCGTTTGGTAGCAACCATCTGCCCGCCAACGAAAAGAGCGTACTGATAGTTGCCAGAGGTATTGGCAATTCCTGGGGCTTGCCCAATAAAGGTGTTCTGATTGCCCGTTGTATTACTCCACCCTGAATTGCCCCCCATAAAGACATTATCCGTACCAGTGTCATTAAACCGACCAGCATTGCTGCCCAAGAACGTATTGAAGCTACCCGTTGTGTTCGAAACACCCGCCAGGCGGCCCGAAAAAACATTATTTGAGCCTGTGGTGTTGGATTGGCCGGATAAATAACCAACAAATATATTGTTCGTCCCAGTGGTAATCGCTTGTCCGGTACTCGTACCAATGAGGACTGAATTACCCGTTACATTAAGATCTAGCTGGCCAATAATGCGTGCCGAGCCATCGACATCGAGTTTAAACTGAGCTTGAACAAGCAAGGGTAAGCTTACAAGAGAAATAATGAACAATAGTTGCTTTTGCATTGGAAATATAGGTTTTAGTGTGTGTGTTTGATTTTCACTCGTAAAATAAAGATTATCCTGAGCTTTGAAAGGAATCGCCCCCCTTTCTCCAATTCCCCAACTCTCCAATTCTCCCATTCTACATATACCATGGACCTATCCAAAGGACATTGAATCGTCAACCACTAAAGTGGTAATGATCAATACAATGGCACGTTCTGAACCACAGCTAAAGCTGTGGCCTAATCGGTCATGATCACCACATTTCGGACCGTGAGCCGTATGCCGTGAGCCGTGAACCTTGAACCTTGAACCAACAACTCCGTCCCCCGTTCTTTGTTAAATTCAATGGCCTTTAACTCACCCGAATCAAAGCAATAACCATAAGCCATGCAATTCACCTACCGTTCCTTCGGCCAGCGGATTCATTTTGGGTCGGAAAAAGTACAAGAGCTACCGGCTTTACTGCGTGACTTTAATACGGTGCTGATCATAGCCTCCGAACGTTGGCAGTCCATAGTACACAACCTGCAGGAGGCCCTGCCCGGCACCGCGGTCCACCACTGGCCGGAGGTCATCCAGCACGTTCCGCAGGTTTTAGTGGACCGGGGTTCAGCCTTTCGGCAAAAGCATACGCCCGATGCCGTAGTCTCCATCGGCGGTGGTTCGGCGATCGGGCTTGGGAAGGCGCTGGCGCTCGACGAGTACCTCCCCCACTTTGCCCTGACGACCACCTTCGCCGGTTCGGAGCAGACCAACATCTACGGTATTAGTCAGGAAGGGGGTAAAACGACCGGACGCGACGACCGCGTATTGCCCCATACCGTGATCTACGATCCCGATCTGACCCTCACTATGCCTAAAAAGCTGGCCGTGCCCAGTGCCATGAACGCTATGGCCCATTTGGTGGAGGCATTGTATGCACCCGCTGGAAATCCCATTACCAGGGCCCTGGCGATGGAAGGCATGGTGGCCATCCGTAAAGGTTTGCAAAAAATAGCTGTTACCGATGGGCTTACGCCAAAAGCCAACGAACAGCTGCTTTACGGAGCCTACCTCGCGGGCAAATGCCTGAATGAGGTCTCCATGGCACTCCACCATAAGGCAGCCCATGTGCTGGGCGGCACCTTTGGGTTGGAGCACAGCCTGGTCCATACCGTCTTGCAGGGATACGTACTGGCCTACCAGTGGCCGCATTTATCTGTGGCGCAACAAGCTGATTTCCAAAGCGCTCTGGATCACACCTTTCCACCCCGGCAATTGTTGGATCTGGCCGCCGGTGGCGGGGCTCCAACTAAATTGTCGGAAATCGGTTTTAAAGAAGAACACATTGATCGCGCCGCAGAGGAGATTCTCAAAAAACCCTATACCAACGTCAGGCCGGTCACCCGGGAAGGACTGGTTCAGTTACTGCACCAAGCTCATTCCGGACAGCTACCCACACCAAACGAATAAACCAACATGACCAACCAACACCACTACGATCAGATACGGTGGGAAGGAGCATCTCTAAAAGAGGCTAAACGAGCACTCATCATGCCCCACGGCCGGGGCGATTCCCCCGAGGGAATGATGCAGTTGACCGCGGCCCTCACGGAGGATCCCGACATGGCACTCATCTTCCCGGCCGCCACCAATAACACCTGGTATCCGCAGAGTTTCATGGCCCCTACAGCCGCCAACCAACCCTGGCTGGATTCGGCCGTTGCGCTGGTATTGCGAATAATGGATGAGGTCAATAAAGCAGGTATTACGGATGATCACCTGTTCGTCGGTGGCTGGTCGCAGGGCGCCTGTCTGGCCCTGGAATGTACCACCCGCCGGGCTCGTCGCTACGCCGGGGTGTTTGCATTTAGCGGAGGCCTGATCGGACCGCAGATCGAGCTATCTAAATACGAGGGGACGTTCGATAACACCCCCGTATTCATCGGTTGTAGTGATCAGGATTTTCACATTCCCCTCAGCCGACTAAAAGAAACGCAACAGGTATTATCTGACAGGGGTGCCGACGTAGACCTGCAACTCTATCCCGGCATGGGACATACGATCAACGAAGACGAGATCCAGCGAGTACGCGCCTTATTATCACCAAACAAATCAACCAACTAATGAGCATCCAGGGAAAGATCAGGGGACTCCACCACGTGACCGCTACGGTACGGGAAGCCCAGGAAGACTACGACTTTTACACCAAAACACTGGGCCTGCGCATGGTAAAGGAGACGGTTAATTTCGACGACGAGAACGTCTATCATTTTTATTACGCCGATAAGGTGGGTACGCCATCTACGGTGATGACCACCTTCCCCTATGCGCGGGTGGGTGTACGCCAGGGAACCATCGGGACCGGTCAGGTAGCCACTACGGCTTTTTCGGCTCCTGCGGCCAGTATGGATTTTTGGCGAAAGCACCTAAAAGATCACACAGTGGATGCTTCGGAAGCAGAGGCTTTTGGAATGCAGGTTTTGCTTTTCCGGGATCCATCCGGACTGCAACTGGCTATTGTCGGTGACGATAATGACGATCGAGATCAACTCTGGACTACGGACGCCATCGGAGCGGATCAGGCCATCCGCGGTATACATCACGCCCATTTGTTAGTGGCCGAAGCTGCCCCTACCCTGCAATTTCTCCACGAGTTTGGGTACGAAACGGTTAAAGAAGAAGGCAATCGCACCTTACTGAAGGCGGGGGCCGGCAAAGCGGGCGACCTGTTGGTTTTAGAAGCCGATCCAAGCCGGGAACGCGGACGCAACGGTCTGGGCACCGTTCACCACGTAGCCCACCGAACGGCCAACATCGAAGATTCTCTGGCTATCCGCGCACATTTGATGGATAAATACGGCATATTAGCCACCGATGTAAAAGACCGAAAGTACTTCCGCTCGATTTACTTCCGGATTCCCGGAGGCATTTTATTTGAGATCGCTACCGAAGGCCCCGGCTTCCTCATCGACGAAGACGAGGCGGAATTGGGCACTAATCTGAGGCTACCCGATTGGCAAGAGCCACGACGGGAAGTGATTGAGCAGAATCTGGTACCGTATGAGCGGTAGAAGAAAGGGGGTGGAAGCACGATGGCTTTCAACCCCTTCTCATTCATAAACAGGTAGAAAATTACAATGATAAATGATTGGTACCGGAGTCCAACGAGTGGGTTTTACCTTCCCACACGAAGGTTCCGGTTACGTTTTCTGGTAAGGTGATCTCTGCTTCCAATTTAGATCCCGACCGATCGTAGGAAACGGCCACCATGCCCTGCGGGTGGGGCATTTCCCCACCAATCTCCTCAAAATCGCCCAGATGAGGCTCGATCCGTACTTTACTAAAACCGATGCCATCACTTTCGATCCCCAAGATGATGCGGAAGAAATCCACATTCGGACTGGATCCCCAGGCGTGGCAATCCGACCGGGTGGACGATACCTCAAGGTCTTCTCCCCAGGTTGACATACCCAGATCCATATACTGGCGCCAGACATCCAACCAGTTCAGGTAATCATTACCCATGCCGGCTTCGGTCAGGGCCAGGTGGAGGTAATACTTAAAGTAAATTGAGGCTTTAGCCAGGCTGGTATCCGACAGCATTTTTTCACCGATCAAGCGGGCCCGGGAACCATCAACCAATCCTGCGAGGATGGCCAGCGAATTGGCGTGTTGGGAGAATACATCCTTTTCGGGTGTATCCGCGTACAAACCGCGGGATGCATCCCAGTATTTATCCTGGATCATATCAGCCATGCGTTCGGCATAACTATCGAACAGATCGGCGAAGGCCGGATCACCCATGGCACTCTCCAATTCGGATGCCGACTGAAAAGCTAGTAAAAGCTGAAGATCCAATAAAGAGGAGGTTCCATCCTCCGACATGGGTGCAACACCAAACCTCCATTCGGCGACCCAATCGGTGAACTACCATCCAGGCACATTTTTCAGGGAACCATCCTCCGCAATATAGTTGATAAAATAATTCAGGATTTGGCGGGACCCGAAGAGCTTGTCCTTTACGAATTCGGGCTCCGTGCCGTAGTATAGATAGTCCTTGAGCATGCTGATGTACCAGAGGGAATAGGTGGGAATCACCTGGCCCTGCCGGTCGGGATACCGACTGAGGGTAAACCCGCCTTTCTGGCGGGAGTAGTCCATGAGGTTTAGCGCGTTTTTGGCCAGGCGGTCATCTCCGCTATTGTAAAAGGACACAAAATGCTGGATGCGGGTATCGCCTACGTATTGCAGGCGCTCGTAATACGGGCAATCCATGTAGGTATCCACCGCACATAGACGCGCCGTCCGCCAACCAATGTCCATCATATCCTGTAACTCGGAATTATTGGAAAACAACCGGGCTTTCATCTCAAAGGGATAGCCGGTGTACATGCCGTACATATCCTGAATGACCAGTGGTTCGTCTTCGGTCTTCACTTCGAGCTCCAGGTAGCGATAGGTTCGGTACCGCATAGATGTGAACACCTGATCATTGGTTCCGTCACTGATGATACTGTCCCTGGCCCCAAGCATTTGTTTGCCTTCGATCACATCCCGGTCACCTTTATTGCCTGCATCGTCGTACAGAGCTTCGGCATAGGTAAGCTTGATCTGGCTATCAGCGCCACCACTCCACTGCAGGGTTACGAAAGCGTTGGTCAGTATATCCTGGTCGAGCAGTATTCTGGCAGTCGTATTGGCTGGTATCTCAAAAGAGCTTTTCTCTTTAGGGAAATTTTCGGGAACGCGAACGCCTTCTGCCAGGCGGGTGCGTTCCAGGCGCTGCAGAGTATGTTCCCGAGCGGGTATGATCGAAGGTGTCAATTGCCAGCCTACCCGCGTATCCATCCCGAATCCAAATCGCAAATTACTAATGTCGATGGGCCTGGGGGTTTCCCAGGCCTGGTCATCAAAGGAGGTCTTTTTCCAACCCTTCACCCGCTCGCGCATATCAATTAATTCCCCGGCACCGGCAGCCCAGTATCCGCGTACTCGCTGACGTATGGGGGTGTAGCTTTGATCCTGCATGACCTTCCAGGATTCATCCGTATTGACGATTTCAGACGATTCATCGGCCCCCTGCAGAAAAACCCGGTTTGCCAGGACATTTGGGCCACGGCCCGCAAAGAACCTTCATTCCAGACTTTGGCCGCCAGGGTGTTGGTACCAGCTTGTAAATAGGGTCCAAGGTCCACCGTTTCGTAATTCCAGTGGTTCAGATCCCCGCGGGCGGGACCTACCGAAACCATTTGTTCATTGACGTACAGTTTATAGCCATTATCAGCGGAAACATAGACGATCCATTCATCCGGAACGGCCGCCAGCTCGATCGTCTTGCGAAACAGGTACACCCCTGCTTCGGTACCTTCGATGTCCGGATGGGTGATCCACTGAGCGGTCCAGGGTCCCTCAGCGTCTGCGAATGGATTTTGAGCCGGTAATGACCCCGCCACAAGGAAAAGGCATAACATGCCCCATATCGTTTTCATAGTTCTTGTTTTTTCTTTTGATTTCGAATACGTCAACATATCGTTTAAGTCACCCGCCGGTTCTTCAAAAAGTAGCTAAGCACCAGGAATAGCACACCACTCAATAACCAGGCAGGTAAGGTCAGGAAGGACAAAAATATCCCTTGTGACACCGAAAGGCTGTAGAAAAGGACTACACTGGCAACCCAGGCTACCAACACTACCCAGTTAAACGATATTTGTCGCTGTTCGGCGTAATTTTTCAAAATACCTGCCTTTCCGGCGAAAAAGTGTTCGAAGACAATGATTGCCCCCATGGGTGCAAGAATGAACCCATACACCGCCACGAAATCCAGCAGCTTCATGGCAAAGGCCGGAAAAATACCCGCAATGGTGGCCAGCGTGCCTGCCAAAATGGTGACCCAAAACGTAGACGCTTTGGGAATGATAGCCTGGAAAGCTAAGCCTGCCCGGTAAATAGTAGGGTTGGCCGTCGTCCAACCGGCGATGATGACCGCAATGATCCCGAAAAAGCCGATAGCATTATAAGCCAGCGGACCCGGTGCTACCGGGGGAGCCTCTCCGGCCGACAGGAATACCTGAGCTTGGGGTGATTGCAGATACACAGCATACAACAAGGCAGCGGCGATCCAGGCAACATAGTGGCCCACGTACATACCCGCTGCCGTCGTCCAGCCGACATTGGCATTCCTGGCATAGCGTAAAACACTGAGGTCTGACATCCCGATGTGCATAGCTGCGTTACAAAACCACGACCAAAGCACTACGTGCCAGAAGGTGTATTTTACCTGACCCGGGAACGGGTCACTTCCCTCGCCCCAAATAGCCCAAAACTCCGAAAAACTGCCTACGCCTAATTGACGCAGGGCAACGAAGCCGGAAACTACAAAGGCCAGCACAATAAAGGGGGACATCCAGTTGGCCGCTTTGGCCACGGATGCATACCCCTTAGCAGCAATCAGGGAAATGACCGCCCCGATGATCAAAACAATGAGTATATACATGCCACTATTGGGCATGGTGTCAGTGAGCTGGGGCATTTCCATCTGAAAAGGTACACCAACGGCTGTAGCGGAAACCGTAATCATGGATCCTGCCAGAAAACAGAACAGGATCCCATTGGCCAGATTGTAACCGGTCACCAGTTTTTTACCACAGATCTTTTCCAGTTGGTAGTACAGGGTCAGTCGATTCTGCACGGCTATCTCGGCGGTCAGGAATCGCCAGGATAATACCGCTAACAGGTTCCCAACCAAAAGTCCGATAATCAGATCGAATGCACTGACTCCGGTGGTCAGAAACAGGGGCCCGATGATGAATTCCGTGCCGGCGGCGTGTTCTCCGGCATACATGCCCAGAAAACTTTTCCAGCCCTTCCGGTGAGATGCGGGTACCGGCCTCCGCTCAAATTCTTCCGTTTGTGTTTCTACTGCTTGCGTTTGTTCGCTCATGTTTATGCTACTTGGAAATTAGATGGCTGGGTAGATCTTCCACCCGCTCACAACATAACTGTTCCATTACCTGCTGAAATTGACGCTTCAACACCGAGATCGTATGGTTACCTCCCTGCTTACCGAGGGCAGCCACTCCATACATAAAGGACCGCCCCAGGAAGGCGAATTCGGCGCCGCTGGCAAGGGTACTCGCAATGTCCGGACCGGTGCGGATGCCGCTATCCATCATGATCTTGATCTGGCCTTTATATTTTTGGGCAATTTGCTGCATAGCGGTAATAGCCGAAGTACCCGCATCCAATTGCCGGCCGCCGTGGTTTGAGACGATCAAACCATCCAATCCCAGGGAAATGGCTTTTTCGGCATCTTCCTCGCTGGCCACTCCCTTTAGCACCAATTTTCCTTTCCACTGGTCGCGGATCGGTTTGATCTTTTCTGCATTCAGTCGGCCCGTGAAGGTTTTATTCATGAACAGCCCCAGGTGTTTCAGATTCATCCCGCCGGGGATATAGGGCTTCATGGTTTTAAACTCGGGCTGGCCGGCCAGCAGGGTCTGAATGGCCCAGTTAGGCCGGCCCATGATCTGAAGGATATTACGGAGGGTCATTCGGGGCGGTATCGCCAGACCATTACGCATCTCTTTGGCCCGGTAACCGAAGGTAGGTACATCGCTTAGGATGACCAGTACCGGATATTCGGCCGCCGCACAACGCCGCAGCAGATCATCGCGCAGATCATCTTCCGTAGGGTGATACAATTGAAACCAGGCGTTGCCTTCGGTGATCTCGGCAATGGTCTCAATGCTTGCCGTTCCTACTGTGCTGAGGATGTAGGGGATGTTATGGTCAAAGGCGGCTTTCGCCAAAATCTCCGATGCCCGGGGCCACATCAATCCCTGCAATCCAATGGGCGAGATACCGAAGGGAGCGCTATATGTCTTTCCGAAAACCTCGGTATTCATATCGATCCCGCCGTAGTCACGTAAATAGTATGGCTTGAGTTGGACTTCCCGAATTTCGGCTGTATTACGCCGTAAATTCACCTCGGAATTACACCCGCCATCCAGGTATTCAAAAGCAAAACGGGGTATGCGTCGCTTAGCCCGCTCGCGCAGGTAATCAATATCGGGGTATTGTTGATTGATCTGTAGTTCCATACGTTTATCTTCCGTCAGTAGGTTTAGTCCAGATGTACATTATCCATTATTGATTTAATCTTCTTTAAACCGTAGTGCTTCTTCAAGAACCGCTTACCAATAGGATCCGTTGCCATGACGACCGCGGCGCCCAAAGCCGAGCCCAGTGGGGATTGAGTGGTCCGGATCTTAGCCTCCGGAAAGGATTGGGCGAGCATTTGTACATATAACTCATTATTGGCAATTCC
>JASBTH010000112.1 GCA_030148525.1 Saprospiraceae bacterium
CCTTTTCGGAAGCGGTATATTTGAACCTCACTGCAGCCTTTTTTCGCCCCGTAGCCATGCTACGAAGCTCAAAAAAGGCTTTGTGAGAACCAAATTCTAGACATTTTCGCCATCAAAAACAAATCCCAAACACGCTCTAAAGCTAAAAAGCCCGGTGATCAACTTCAGATCACCGGGCTTTTGTTTTTACAGACTTGTATTATCCCGCTTTTTCACGCCGGAAGGTAAAAGTGGTTTTGGTTTGGGGACCTGGAACGCCTCCAACTTCTAAAATGGGATATGCAAAAAAGGGTACGGGGCCTGCATTGGGAGATGGAGTCAGTTCGAGGTTACGTCCCTGACTGAATTCAATGCGATTGGCCGGGTGATGACCAAAGTAGTAGGTGGCAAGGGCCGAGTATTTATTGGCTTCGCTGATATCTACCGGCCACCATTGTCCATCGGCATAGAATTCGGCCCAGCAGTGATATCCATTTACCCCGCCGTCATTGCGCTCGGAAGGAATGGCGGCACCCACTGCAAAACGGGCCGGTATATTGACCGAACGTGCCAGAGAGATAAACAGCGAATGGAATTCTGTACAATTTCCGGATTTTGCATCGCACGCAAAATTTGCATCGCCGGTTCCGTACTTGCCTTGCTTGGCATAACGAACGTTCTCAATAACGTAATCGTAGAGTGCGCGTGCCTTCGTAAGCGGACTGTCGGCCTGTTTATCCGAAATTACCTTTTCGGCAATCTCCTGAAATCTGCCTCCTACCGGCAACAAAGGAGTATCTGATAGATAGTGATTTAGCAGCGCATCGTCTTCCTGGTAGGTTCCTTTTTCCAATCGTTCTACTTGATACGTTATGGTGACGTGCTGTTCCTTCGCGCCGGGCTGTAGATCCAGATACAGGTATTGGTTGCCGTAGGCTGACTCCGTTCTGATTTCGTATTCTCCGGGTGCTTCAATCGAACGTATGTCGATCTGTTGAAATCGATCCGTCGAGGCCAGAGGGATCCATAATTTACCTTCCTCTTCCAGTTCGGGTAAGGCCACATCATACGTAAAAGAAAAAGCGTCCTTGTTCCGGATTACACCCAGCAATTCGTTGGCGGCTCCTTTCACCGGCACGGTATGCCAGGTATTGTTTGCTGCTTTTTTCCAAGTATAGTAAGGCTTCCCATTCAGTTTGTGGACATCGGTTCGGGTAACATTCATATCACCTATTGACCCCTCCAAAAAGAAGTCAACATCGTATACGTCCCCCTCGCTGGTAGCTAAATCAACACAGGCAAAATATTCGTTCGGTCCCAGCACAGACAAATATTCGGTATGAACCCGTACCAGTTTTAAATCCAGGTCCATGGAGTCATTTTCTACGTGAAAGATGCCGCCGGATGCTGCCGTTTCGCGTTTTATGTGCGCACGTATTCCCCGCTCGACGTCAGCAATGGTGACTGTGGGCGATTCATTAGACACGTCCTCGGAGATTTCTTCCTCGGCAGCGGGCTGACACCCGGCAAATAAGAAGATGATTGGGAACAACAAGCGTAGAAAGTGGTGTAGCATGGCAATTAGTTTTCAAGACTTCTAAGGTCGCTGATGTAGATGAATTGTCCAAGTTTACTTTGCCATTCTAAGGAAGGAAGCATGAGCCTTTCGGCAAAAAAGAAAAGGCCATCTGCCCTGCGACAGATGGCCTGGTCATCCTATATTTTTTGGCGTACGCCGAAAAATATAAGGAGTACTAGTTGTACCCCGGGTTTTGCATAAGCAACCCACCACTGAGGTCAATCTCGGTTTGTGGAATAGGTAAAACCTCGTGCTTACCTTCAACGAACGGTTTTCCTACCCCCTGCATGACCTCCGCGGCACGACCCTGGCGAACGATGTCGAACCAGCGCTGTTGTTCCATCGCCAACTCTACCCGGCGCTCGCGCCAGATAATATCGCGCAGTGCAGTCTGATTAGTCTCCGTAATATCGGGCAGTACATTGGTTCGGGTTCCGCGGGCACGGGTACGAACCTGATTCAGGTATTCAAGTGCCTGTTGGGGGTTACCCAACTCGTTGTGGGCTTCCGCAGCCATAAGCAGCACATCGGCATAGCGAATCAGACGAATATTTCCAGGTCCGTTTCCATTTCCGCCGGGATGTTCGGGCACCCAGGCTTTTTGGTTATAGCGTTCCCCTACGATGTTCGGGTTATCGCTAATGACATCGGAACCATCGGGTAGCACCTCTCCGGGATAGAAAATGGTTGCATCCCGGCGGGGATCACCAGTTTCATAAGCAGCTACCAGGTCATCGGAGGGACGGTTAAAGCCCCACCCCAAGTTGGGAATGCCGCGTACGCCCTGTACCTCATTGTACTGAGTGCCACCGCCACCCACTTCAAATGCTTCGGCTTGCACTTCAAATACGGACTCTACGGAGTTTTCACCAATGGGCTGAAAAAGCTGGGTATAATTGGGGTACAGATCGTACTCTCCCGAATTAATGATGGCTTCGGTCATATCCCGCACACCGGTAAAATTACCGGTGGTCAGATACATACGAGCCAGCAAGCCCTGAGCGGCACCCTTGGTAGCGCGGCCTAAATCAGCTGGCGGGTACGACTCGGGGAGTGCATCAATGGCGTCCAGCAGGTCCTGTTCGATGGCAGCAAATACATCTTCTTTGGGGTCGCGGGCCTGTTCGTATTCATCCGGGTTCAATGGTTCCAGGATCAATGGAATGTCACCAAACCAGCGCACCAGGTTGAGATAGAAATAAGCGCGCAAAAATTTATTCTCACCGATCAGGCGGGCTTTCAGGTTCTCATCCATTTCAATGTTTGGGATTTCCTGAATAGCCAGATTCGACCGGTAAACACCCCGGTAATATCCCGACCAGATACCGCTAAAGGCCGTATTACCGGGATCAAAGGTGAAATTGTCTATTTCAAGCAGGAAGTTGGCGTCGTTCGGGGTACTACCCTTATCAGAATCGTCGGAAATAATATCCGTGGTTCCGATATAAGCGAATACGTGAACGGTCCATTCCCGCAAAAGATTATAGACGGCATTGGTCCCCAGAACGGCGTGTTCCTGGGTCGTAAAGAACGTCTCAGAGGAAAGTTGTCCGAGTGGTTTCTTCTCGAGAAAATCTTCCGAACAGGCGGTGACCAGAAATACGGTCAGTACCGCTGCGACGATTGATTTATAGGATGTTATGCGTATCATGATAATGGAGTTTCTGGTTAAAAGGTAACATCAACACCGGCAGTGAATGTTTTGGCGATAGGGAATACACCACCATCAATTCCCACCGAAATGACAGAACCCGACGTAATTTCGGGAGTATA
>JASBTH010000113.1 GCA_030148525.1 Saprospiraceae bacterium
CCTTTTCGGAAGCGGTATATTTGAACCTCACTGCAGCCTTTTTTCGCCCCGTAGCCATGCTACGAAGCTCAAAAAAGGCTTTGTGAGAACCAAATTCTAGACATTTTCGCCATCAAAAACAAATCCCAAACACGCTCTAAAAAGTCATCGGGCTCTACCGACGGGTAAAAGAGGCCGCCCCCGACATTAAAAACAGTGGTATTGGACCGGTCACTTATGGCCAGGGGGTCACTGGCTTCCGCCAAAACCTGATCGGCGGGATCGTAGGTAAATGCGCCAAACTGCCCGGCTATACCCAGCGATAGCTGCCCCCCGCCCAGCTGCATATGGTACGCATAGTTCAGTTGCACATTGGTTCGTTGGAAAGGGCCGGCTTCCTGCTGATCCAGGGCTATTCCCACTCCCGTGTTGACATCGGCGAGAGGAAGTTGCGCGTACAAACCCAGCCGCTGTGGCGCCCCCGTAAAGCCTGTCCACTTTTGCCGGTAGATGGCAGTTGCCTGTATGTAATGGCGTGTACGGCCGTTTGAGCCGGGTTCCAGGCCAGGCGGGCGCCTTCAATGAGGGAACCCTGATCCATTTGCTGAGCTTCGACACAGACTTGGCCCCAAAGAAGCCATCCCACTAAAAAGAACCAGACTGGTTTATTCGTCTTCATCGCTTTGTTTTTTGCCGAAAGGCTAATCCTGACCTTAATCCCTGACCAGCGTAGGGGCCTGTTTGATAAATAGATCATCCTCATCCACCCGCAAAATGTAGTAGTAAATGCCCGCCGGCAAAGGCTGCCCGCGAAACGTGCCATCCCACAAATCCCCCCGCAACTGGAGCAAACCACCGGCTTCGATAGTGCCGTCGCCGCTAGCTGCTCCACCGGCTATTGACAGAGAAACCCGGATCATCCCGGTGGCCAGACAACCATCTTGTGTTCGTGCATCTACCCGGTAGGTTCCAGGATTACGCACCATCAGATCATTTCCCTGCCCCGAAAAAAGGCGATGCCATCTAGGATGGCATCGGGGATGGCATCCTTACTGCCGCACCACCAATCTGGTCTCCGCCCCGGCCCGTAACACATACGTGCCTCTTGGTATGGATCCGAGGTGTATGGTAAGTTCGGAGGTGCGGGCGATTCGCGTTTCCACAACTTGCCCCGGCAGGGTAAGGAGTTGCACCTCGGTTCCCGGTGTTAAGCCGGCGATCGTCAGTTGGCCAAAAAAGGGGTTGGGATAGGCCTGAACGTCGGTATCGGGAACGGATCCCTCAAGAGCGGTGATCACCACCGAGCTGTAATCGGTTTCCATGCAGGTTGAAGGTTGCTGTACCTGCATGCGGTAGTGGGCCTCCAGAGCGGGTACATCCGTTCGGATCTGATCGTGGCGGATGGGCGGAATGGTGCCCAGATGCTGATAGTAGCTGCCAAAATCATACCTAAAAAGACTGTGAACTGCAGTAGCCCGCGAATCCGGATTGTCAATGTTGCCCCGAACCCAGTTGTCCAATGACAAATGGTCCTTGTCATCTAGGCGGAAGAGGCCATGAAAAAAAGAGGAGGTGTTGGTTACTTGATTACCAATAAAGGCCAGGTCACCCACAGACCCACCTGTTATAACAAAAAGGCCGTAGCCTTCGGCCCGGTTTCGGAAAAAAGTGTTGTGTGGTCCATTGACGCCGTGACTGGCATCCACCACTATGTTTTGTACTACATTGCCCTCCATCAGGTTTTGGTAGACGTAATTGCCGTGCAAGACCAGGTCGCCGGCAGAATCCTCGGGCAAACTAACGTCGGTCCAATGGGGTTCGCGAGAATAATTGTAGGCCAGTACATTCCCATTGGCTCCGGCCTGCAGGATCATGCTGTGCCGCAAGCGCCGAAAATTATTCTGGTGGACAAGGCAATCACCGGCCGTAAACTGCAGCATCACTCCGTAACCGCGTCCGCCCGAACCGTACCCGTGCGCTTCTTCGAAATAGCTGTTTTCTATACTCACCTGCGCGCTGCGCTGAATGGTCACGTGCGAAAAATTTCCAAATCGGCTATGTATCCCCGAGATACTGGCATCCAGCGCATAGTCAAAAAATACGTTCGCAGTTTGCCGGTCGGTGGTGTCGAGACGCTCGATGCTAAGGCATTGAAGGTGTACTTGTCGGCGGGGTGTGACCTTGAGAAGGGTAAGATTATCAGGCCGGAAATCCCTGCGCAGGGGTTTGACAAGCGATATACGGTTTCCCGCGATTGCCTGAATGCGACCAATCTGCCCGGTGCTTTGTAATGCCCAATCGCTGGTTACCAATTCCTGATCATTACCCGGGCGCAGCCATAGCAGGTCACCGGGGCGGAGGGAATGATCACTGCTCACTTCCAGATCGTATTGTCCCATGGCAGCACTTCCGACCACCTGCACATTCGTCTCTGCCACAGAGCCACGGATCTGAATACCGTGGTGTTCGCCGGGTTGCAGCAAAAGGCGGGCCTCCGGCATGCCGGATTCATCCTGCCGTTCCCCGCGAATGATAACCGAATCGGGAAGTATAATAGGCTCCCGGAATAGGTAGTCACCCTTTGGAATCAGAATCAAGCCAGGCCCTTTCAGGCTGGCCAGTGCACGTTGCATAGCCTCATCACTCGGGGCCTGACCGGTAGGGTCGGCCCCGTGAACTGTCAGTACCGTCCGGTTAGATGTAGCAAATACGGTACTGACTCCGGGAGCAGACCAGTCAGTGCGCTGACTGTCCGGAATGATCTGGCTTTCGCCAAAAAAAGGCAGGAGCAGAACAATTACCAATGCGTTACAAAATGGCCAATTCATAGACAAGAGTTGCTATAATATGCCGGGCACGGTTGACGCTGTAGAGGGGGAGGTTCACGGCCCAAGGTCCACGGTCCACGGCCCAGGGTCCAAGGTCCATGGTTCACGGTTCACGGTCCCTTTCTGCATTACCGTCGGCACACAGTTTGGGCATGCACGGCTTATGGCGTGACTTTCACTTTTGATAAGGCCATACTATGGCATTTACATTACACCAAACCACTTTATTGGTGAGAATGATGGTTCCTTCCTACACCACGGCTTCGGCGGGTATGCGAGTTCATAATATTAACCTAAACCTCAGCCTAAACCTTCCCGGCCCGCCGAAGCGGAGAGGAGGGAATCATTGCGCAAAAGAATCCGAGGGTGACGGAAGATCAGGCAAAGGAATAGGCTGGGTTTCTTAACCTTTAGGCTAGGTACGAAAAGCAGGAAGGATTAGTTGCATCTGGCCACTAATCCCCCTGGGGTACCTCTACTACCAATTTATGTATGGGTTTTGTTGTATTTCTTTAAAATGGCTGGAACGTTGGCTTCCATGCCGCGGTCCCAACCATCCATGTTCAAGTTTTCGTGTTTTCAAAGTGTGCGGTGCTCAAAAAATAAGCGTGTGGGTAAATGAGCCGGGGATCGGCTTTAAAGCGTCCCCCCGGTACCTGTTCACGGACTAAAACGCGTAATATTTTAAGGCATACCGGATTGTTTTTGCTTTCGCAAAAAGGAATAAAAAGCTGGTTGACAGCTTTTTAGTTAGATGTAATATAGTAGTGGTAAGCGTGCTGTACTTGGTGAGAACGTTGCAAAAAAGGCAAATCGATGAGCACCTTTCAAGAACGGCTGTGGTTAGCACTGTATGTTGGAAAAGAAAAAACGAACTGCGTGTTAGTGAACGCTGCAGTGAGACAGACGACTTCCTAACAGTATTAAGTGTTTCTTTAATTCAAGTATACGAGTTTTCAACATTATATGCACGAAATCGGGCGGATTTTATTAAAGAAAAATTTAATGTATTAGTGTTTGCTATATGTTTAGTACCCTTTATCAGGTATCAGGTATGAGGTATGAGGTATGAGGTGTGAGGTGTGAGGTGTGTTGGACTGAAATATTAATACACTTCTGACCTCCGAACTCTGACTTCCAACCTCTGCCGTTAGATTTACAGAAACCCATTCTTCCCTTTTTGCGTAAGCATAACCAGAACCCTTTACTACTACAATACTCATGATTCGAAAAGCAGTCCTCCCGCTGCTGTGTTGCATAATTGGCTGGAGCCAAATGCGGGCAGTAGATGTTCATCCACCAGCGGATATCATTCATTTACAGGAAGTGATCTGTTCCGGACAATCCTTTAGTCTGGGGTCACAAACCTTTACTGAAACGGGAACCTATAATGTCTCAGTCTATGAGAATGAGCAATGGGTCGATTATCGCCTGGACCTTACAGTGCTTCATCCGGACGCCACCTGGACAGGTGACACACAACTCCATTGCGACCGTCCATCGGTAACCTTACAAGCCACGGGAGACACCGGGCCGGGAACTATCAGTTATAAATGGGAGCGACAAACGGGTGAATATACCGTTGACAACATCAGCTTTGCCCCTTCAGTGTCCATTTTGCAAACGGGTACCTACTACTTGCAAGTGACCCAGCAATACCGGGGAGTTTATTGTGCCGATCGCTCCTGGGCCATTTCGGTAGGGGTGGAGACGACGGTGACCGAACGCTACGATACCATTGCGCCGGGCGAAACCATCTTCATCCAGGGGGATGCGATTACGGAAGCCGGGGTGTACGAATGGACTGTAACGACCTCGCCCACCTGCATCCAGTTAATACGTGCCCATGTCACGGAGTTGGATCCGCCGCCACCAGCGGCCACCTGCCGGTCTTCCCTTACGGTAGACCTAAGCAATCAGTGCTGGACAGAAGTCACTAAAGAGCAGATCATCACGAGCGGTATGGATCAGGTAGCCAGCCTGGTCATGCAGGATCATTACCCTTACAACGAAGGATTTGTGGAAGGACCGGGTACGTTTTGGGCGGAAGCCTACTCGGCAGAAAACGTGCTGTTGTGCCATACTCAAGTCACCGTTCGGGATGTGACGGCGCCGGTCATTTTGCCCCGGGTCACCGAGCTGATGCTGGAATCGGCCGGAAGTACTTCGATCAATCCATGGGCCTTAGTCGATGATGCCTACGACGCTTGCTCCAGTATTTCCCTGACTGCCTCGCCCCCAGAGCTCACCCTTGCTGATCTGGGGCACCGTACTATAGAGCTTACCGCAACCGATGAAGCGGGCCACCAAACCCGGGTTACGACTACCGTTTCTGTCGTGCCTCCCGTTTGCCTTCCGGACCTGCGATGGACCTACCCCCTTACGAGTGGCACCTACCGTGCAGCGGGCGATATTTTGCTCACTGCTCCCTTGGATAGTGCAGCAGCGGTCGTCCTGGAGGGGCAAACTGTCACCCTGGGACCGGGGTTTCGTACCGGCAGTGGGTGTACCTTTCGGGCCAGTGCCCAAGCTTGTGGTGATGGGGAGGTTAGGGGATTAGGAGATGAGGAGAAAGGGGGAGTTGGAGAGAGGGATATCGATCCTCTGGATCGACGAGAATTGGAGCGTTGGGGAATTGGGGAGGATCGTGGGGTTTTTCTGTCTGTTTTTCCAAATCCGGTTGTTGCTAATGGTACTATTAGGTTGCAGGTTACGGAGCCTCAATCCATCAAGATTTATATGGTAGATGCGCTGGGACGTCCGGTTCATACCTTTGATTCTGGAGCCCACCGCGATGCAGGAGTATTCACTTATTCAATAAAACCAGATGAATTTTCGGGGGGCTGGTATGTGTTGATTGCTCACACAGAATCTGGAGTAATCCAGGAAAAGATCCTGGTCAGGTAATGCGAATGTGACATTTTTCGCAAAATGAATTACGGTTAGTTTCCAATCGTAATTAATTAACTTTTAGTATGCAGGGGCAAGGAAGTTAATATTTTACCACTTACCGTTGACACGCAAAACTGCGGTTGTGGCATGTTTTCCTTGCAGGATCACACTAATCTTGCTATATTTACGATGTATTCAAACCAATCCCTGGACGTATGAAAGGCGAAGCCCATCGCCAAAATCCACCCATACAGTCCGTTTTAACCACCCTTATTATTGCATTTTACACCAGCGGCCGATGCTGTGCCTGGTGTTCAATAAGCTGAATTGTAGCGTGACCGGCTACCCTTTACTAAGTAATCCCGTGGACTTGTACTGATTTTACGTTGACACGCTAAATTCAAATCATATGAAGTCCTCTTTACTACTGGAGCAGCCACCATCGGCTGTGTTTTTATGGGATGAAGTTCAGCGCGACACGCGGTTGCTGACCGAACCCGTTCGACGAATGTCGGCCCTTGTTTTAAGCATTCACGGTGGCTTATTATTGCTACCTATGATTACACCTGCTCAATTGAGCATTTCCTTCGCAACCTGCGTACTGGTTCTAATTATCGTGCGCCTTTGTAATGCCCTTATCTGCCTGAAAACGGTCTTTAAACCAGATGGTATTCTGGTCGCCTACTTTCGCTACGGCTCCCGCAAGGTATTTCTCCACCGCGAGGATATCCGATCAGCTAAGCTCGTTCGCTTACCCTTCTGGAGTACACCTGCAGATGGCCCTACCTACCGCGTCTACGGACGTCAGGCCATCGCCGTTAGTCTGCGCGACGGGCGCACCGTGTACATAGGCACCCAGGAACAGGAGGCAACCCTGAACCGGGTACTGCATATGTACAATTAGACAGGTGTCAGGTGTCAGGTTTGAGGTTTGAGGTTTGAGGTGTG
>JASBTH010000397.1 GCA_030148525.1 Saprospiraceae bacterium
ATGAAATCAACCGCTTCGTCGAGTTCCGCCTTAGAGCGATTAGTGGTGCCGTTGCGCAGTAACTGACCGGCCATGCCGCTCAATCCGGCGTTTTCGCCTTCCATGTGCATGGGCACGTCCAGACTCAGCTGGTACGAAACACGTGGTAATTTATCGTTTTCCACGACGATTACGTCCATGCCATTATCGAGGGTGAACGATTCGTAATCGGCCAGTTGAATTTCGGGTGCCGGCCCTGGTTTGGGCGGATTTTTGCGGAAGTCCTCGTTCTGTGCCATCAAGCCAAGACTGGTCAGGCAAAGGCACATAATGGTGGCCAGAAACTTATTATATATGGATATCATATTGGTCTGTTTTTTATGGATGCTGTCGGACAGGACAGCTGTATAGGGTTAGCTTATTGGTTTTGTTGCGTGGGAAGCCAGTAGAGTACTACTCGATTATCTTCGTTGTAATACTTTTTGGCGGCAGCCATCATATCTTCACGGGTCACATCCAGGTAGCGCTGGATTTCCGTATTGATCAGGTTGGCATCCCCGTACATCACCTCATAGGTCGCCAGATTTTCGGCGATTCCCTCCATGGAGGCTACGTTGAAGACCATGTCGTTTTCCACCTGATTGCGGATCTTTTGGTATTCCCGCTCCGATACGAGTTTAGTACGTACCTTCTCCATTTCTTCGTTAATGGCTGCTTCTACCTGAGCGGGATCCACACCCATATTACAAATACCGGCAACGATAGCTAAACCAGGATCTTCCAGTGCCGGATTTTGGGCGAAAGCCGCAATAGCTACCTGCTTCTCATCGACCAGGCTTTTATACATGCGGGACGATTGCCCATCGGACAAAATCTTGTTCAACATTTCCAAAGCGTAGAAATCGTCGGTACCCAGGGCTGGGGTGCGGTAGCCCATTACCACTGCTGGCAACTGCACGTTATCGTATACGGTATCGCGAATCTCTCCATCCAGGGGTGGCTCCATTGGTAGTTCGCGGGGAATTTCTTTGCCTTGGGGAATGGGGCCGAAGTACTTCTGTACCAGACTCTTGGTTTCCTTTACGTTAATATCCCCGGCAATGACCAGCGTAGCATTATTAGGCACGTAATAGTCTTCGTAAAACTGTTTATAATCCTGCTCGGTAGCGGCATTCAGATGGTCCATGCTCCCGATGATGGGCCACTGGTAAGAGTGCTTGGAGAATGCGCGATTGAACAACTCCTCCGGAATAGCTCCGTATGGCTGATTATCAACCCGCTGCCGACGCTCTTCTTTTACGACCTCGCGCTGGGTTTCTACCCCCGTTTGGTCAACGATGGCATGTAGCATACGCTCCGACTCCAACCACAGGCCAAGTTCGACCTGATTAGATGGCAGCAATTCGTAATAATAGGTTCGGTCCCAGGAGGTGTTGGCATTGCGGTAACCACCGGCTTCGGCGATCAGCTCCACAAACTTACCACGCTCGATGTTCTTGGATCCTTCGAACATCAGGTGTTCAAAAAAGTGGGCAAAACCGGTGCGTTCGGGGTTTTCGTCTTTCGATCCTACGTGATACATCACGGAAACGGTAACAATGGGCGTTGAGCGGTCTTCGTGCAGCAATACCTTCAGCCCATTATCCAGCTCGTATTCTTCAAACTGGAGTTTTTTCATTTGGGCCATGGAGGTGCCGGCAACCAGACACATCAGCAACAACAAGGCGTGTTTTTTCAAGAATGTCATATATGGCTTCATTTTTGGTAAATGTAAGTGGCAAATATCAAAAGCCCTGCGCAACGAATATGTTGAACGCAACAGCTATTAAATTACAATAGATTTGGTCAATTCAGGAACGTAATACAGGTAAGTCGGTTTTCGGATCGAATATCTAAAATGTATCCGAACCAAAAAAAACTTTTCTATCAAGGGTGGGATTTCTTGGTCTTAGCGGGCGGATATTTCTACCAAGGAGCCTGGGAAGTCAGAGATCAGAGGTTAGAAATCAGAAGTATACCGACAACGAAGTGTCTTGGTGTTATCCCCTCAACTTTAGTATTGGGGCCAGTGGACAGGGAGCGACGCTGCCAGGGCCCGAATGCGGTGCACCCGAGCGATAATGGTACCGGCCCCTTTGTCCGCGTTCAGACGACCTTATCTGCGCAGTAGGAACTGGCGAAGGCGTCAGGTTTGGCCTTGAATACAAAACCCATACCAAGGATGTATCCCATGGCCTCTTTTAAGGCGACATTGGACTGGAAGTGGGGATCGGTATTTATATCTGCGTGAACTTCCAGGCCGACTTCGTACTCGTCGAGCAGGTCACACAGAGCATACGCCACTTCGATGGACATACTGACCTCCAGGATCATTCGTTCCCGCAGGCTCATGCGCTTAGTCTTGCGTTGGTTGTGGATGAACATGAACCCGCCTTTCTTCTCGCGCAAAAACACGATCACCGTTGCGAATTCAACAACGCCGCCACGGACCTGGGAATCCGTGCCGATGCAGACCTTTAACTTGTGGCCGGCATTCAACTCACGCACCAGGGCTTGCTCTACAGCATCCTTGATGGGCAGTTCAATGCGTTGGCCATTCAGTCTTCGCCATTTCATAAATAGGGTGTATTTGTTTTGTTAAATCTACACATTTAAGCGGCAATTCAGACCATGCCTTTTGGAATTAAACCAAAATTAATCCTGGATTAACACCACTTTGCCATAGGATTACAGGGGGATTCACCCTTAGCCAGAGTTTTCTTTCCAATACATACCGAATATTTCTTCAGATAGTTCTGAAACGATTGAAAAATTCCAACATTTTTCCCAACGATTTGTATGACTACCAGTGAAAGAGAAGATTCAAGTAGTCTGGTTTAAGCGGGACCTGCGCCTGCACGATCATGCTCCACTGGTGGCCGCCAGTCAAGGGGACTCACCTATACTGTTGCTTTATTTGTTTGAACCCGACCTGCTCGCTCACCCCGATTCTGATATCCGCCACTGGCGTTTCGTTTGGGAAAGCCTGCAGGATATGGAAGCTCAATTACAATCGCGGGGGCACCGATTGACCATACTCTTTCGCCCGGCCCTTGATGCTTTCCGGCATTTAGCGGATCAGTTCGACATTCAGGCAGTTTACTCCCACCAGGAGATCGGCGTGGGCCTCACCTTCCAGCGTGACAAACAGCTTTCCGCATTTTTCCAATCAAGCGGAATTTCCTGGAAAGAGTTCCCTTACTCGTCGGTAATCCGTGGCCTGCGTTCCCGCAAAAACTGGAAGTCGCACTGGGAAGAGGTGCTGCGGGCCCCATGTTTGTCCTATCCACGTGCTGATCTGAAAAGCATCCACATTCCGGATGACCGACCTAGATTACCGCTTGCCTTCCGGCAAAAAGATGACCACTTCCAGCCCGGAGGTGAGCGCGTGGCCTGGCGGTACCTGCGCTCATTTTTCGAAGAAGAACGCATCCTCGGTTATTCTCGCCTGATCTCCAAACCACTGGCTTCCCGTCGGGCCTGTAGTCGCATCTCGCCTTATCTGGCCTGGGGATGCGTGTCGCTGCGGCAGGTTTATCAGTTTTCACTTTCACAAAAAGACAAGGTCTCCAGGCCCCGTGATTTCCAGAATTTCCTGAGTCGGCTTACCTGGCGCGATCACTTTATACAAAAGTTTGAAAGCGAATGTCGCATGGAATTCGAGAACATCAATGCGGCCTACGATCACCTGCGCACCAAGGTCGACCAAACCAGGCTGGAGGCGTGGCGCTACGGCTATACCGGTTTTCCACTGGTTGATGCTGCTATGCGTTGTCTGCGGGTCACTGGCTACATCAACTTCCGCATGCGGGCTATGCTGGTTTCCGTACTTACCCACACCCTCTGGCAACCCTGGCAGGCCGGTGCGCCAGACCTGGCTCGAAACTTCCTCGATTTCGAGCCCGGCATCCACTATCCCCAAATCCAGATGCAGGCCGGAGTTACGGGCATACACACCATTCGGGTCTACAACCCTGTCCTCAACAGCGAAAAACACGATCCGCAGGGCGACTTCATCCGTCAGTGGGTACCGGAGTTACGTGCGCTCCCCTCCGATCGCATCCACCGACCCTGGGACATCCCACCGCTAGAAGCACAGCTCATCGGGTTCAAGATTGGCCGTGATTACCCGGCCCCAATCGTCGACCTGGCGAAGGCACACCGCTTCGCTTCGGAGCAGTTATGGTCGATTCGTAAATCAGCAAAGGCTCAGCAGGCCGGTGAGCGGATTCGTAAACGGCACGTAAATGGTGGTCGTTAGACCACTCGCCCTCTTCGGGCTCGTTTTTAGATCGCTCAGGCCCGGTGGTCCTTCACTATTAGACTGCTCGCAAGCTCGCTTTAAGTATTAAGACTGGTGCACGATCCGGTAGTGCCGCGGGTCAATTATCTTTAAAGCTGATCGGTTTTTTGGACGGCGAACACATTGCGTACCTAACGGCACGCATCTCAACTTTTCCATTTACGTTTCTAATCGGGATAGGTAGGTGGTCTATGACCACCGTCCCCCC
>JASBTH010000429.1 GCA_030148525.1 Saprospiraceae bacterium
AGGGGGCGGTCCAGAGGGAGTAATCGTCCACTCAGATTTAGTGTTTGTTGGGGATGCAGCATGTAGGCATTATTCGTGAACAGACCAACTGTATAATGGTCCTAATTAGTTATTTTTAGCATAAAACACATGGCACCCGACCGCACCCTCGATTTCCTCCGATACAACCAATGGGCCAATAGACAACTGCTGAAGGCTTGCGCCAAATGCAGCCCGGAGCAATGGGTACACCCACTGCCCGGCAGTTTTCCGACTCTTCGGGATCTGTGGTTGCATATCCACGATGCGCAGTACCTGTGGTTTCAACGCATACAAGGTCGGTCTTTTTCGGCATTCCCCAGCCATTCCATGTCGGAAACCGAGCGGGCTCGTGCCCCGGAGCACGTTCTGGATAGCGGCCAGGCATTTCTCGATCACTTTGCCCACGCAGATAGTGACTTTTGGGACACCACCGTCGTCTATACCAATACAAAGGGTGTCCCTTTTACCCAAACTACCGGGGAGATCGTGCAGCACGTGTGTAATCACAGTACCTATCACCGCGGACAAGTCGTCCAGGGATTGCGCACCTTTTTTCCGGGCGACAAGGTGCCCGCTACCGATTATATCTGGTATTGCCGAAAAAAGGCCAACAATTCGGGTACATAAACAGTATTATAGAAAAATCTATCTGAACAAGATTTATGAGTACCAATAAACCGCCCGGCGTGGGCGTACAAACCGGTCAGGTATTAATCATTGTGCTGGTCTTATGTCTGGCAGGGATTGGGCTCTGGTGGTTTTTTCCGCAGGTTTTTAGCGGAAGCAAAAACTTTACCCGGGTTCCCAAAGAAATTCAGCTCACCTATCTGCCATCGGATTACCAGGTGAATATCAACGAGGAGGATGCGGTGCAAATATTGACCAATCCCAAGCGTTACCGACGGGAATTTGATCAGCTGGTGTATGATCTCAACCTCTCCATTTTACAGCACGTAGGCCGACGTATGGGACTTACCGGCGAACAAAGCGCCCTGGTCAAAGAGGAGTACGACAAGCAGCATCCCTATTTGCGCAAGCTGTACTACGAAGACTTTATGGAAATTCGGGATACGACCTCCACCTTTGCGCGGTCGTGGTACCAAAATGAATCCGGCTCCGCTGCCAAAGCCCTGGAAATGGTGGCGGGTAAATACACATGCTTCCTCATTAATCAGATTCTCACCAAGGTGGTACCTACCGAGGATGGATCGTTCTACGCCCGCGGCCGAAAGGTAGATACGCCCTGTGGAGTTGCTATGGCCGAGGCCCTTCAGCCCATGATTAATCGCATGAAGCAATCGGCAGAGATCGAGGATTTCTCGCGTGCAAAAGGCATGCTTGAGGAGAGGGTGGAACGCGCGGTAGCTGAGTTGGCTACCTATGAGTTTCAGAGTAAAAAGGGACTTAGTAAGCGGTTACAAACAAAAATTTGGGGCTTGTCGGTATCGGCAACTGATCTGGAAATATCGGCCGTAAGTGTCATGAAATTGGGCTTCAAACTCGATGAATACCTCAGTATTGACCTGAGCGAAAGTTCAAAGACGGTGACGGTGACCTTGCCGGAACCCACCATTTTGTCGCACGCCGTTTACCCCCGGATGGATAAAATGAGTATAGGTTGGCTACGTGAGGTCGAGGGTAATGTATTGAACGAATCTTTCGAATTGCTGCGGGAAGAATTTGTTAAGGAAGCGCAGCGGGAAGGAGTTATGGAGAAGGCAAAAGAAAGGGCCGAATCCGTGATGGAAATGATCGTCGGCCCCGTTATGGCCGGTTTAGGTGGCAATTACGATCTGCGGATCCGGTATCGTCCAACACCAAACATACAAGCCGATTGGGAGGTGCAAGACGAGTTTACCGATCTACCCGAACTGTCTGAACGCGATACCCTAAATTGATAATATTATCCATGTCTGAACTCACTGCTGACTATTGGAGTCAACGATACCAAGAAAAGAATACGCCCTGGGACCTGGGCAACGTCAGTCCTGCCATTAAGGAATATATGGACCGATGGCCTAAGCGCGAAGCCCGCATACTCATCCCCGGAGCCGGGCCCAGGGATTGGAGGTTTTTGTCCGTTTTCAGCACAAGAAGGCTCTAATCTAAATTAAGTCTAAATAAATTTGGGGAATATAGGTTGCCCGCGTATTTTCGCTTCACAATTGAAAATGATTATGCAACCGAAGGCTCGAATCGTACTGGCTGATGCCCAATACCTGATCCGTTTTGCGATCCGGGAGCTCCTGGCCCGCTACGATCAGTTCGAGCTTATTGGGGAAGCAGACCACGAAGATCAACTCCTGGAAATAGCCCGTACACAAGAGCCCGATCTGATCATTTTCGATTACAATCAGCCCGATGACTTTGGTCTCTCGACCATTGAGCGCTTGCGCAAAACGGCCCCCAACAGCCGATTGATGGTTATCAGTGGCGATGACCACAAAGAAAGCATGTTTCAG
>JASBTH010000441.1 GCA_030148525.1 Saprospiraceae bacterium
TTGCCCCTCGGTTCAGCCAATGGGCTGGCAACTGAGTTAAATCTTCCCTACAACGTGCATGATTGCATTGATGTTCTGGTTCACGGTAAAACCATCGCCATGGACTCCTTGCTGATCAACCAGTCACACTACAGTTTTCACCTGGCTGATGTCGGCTACAATGCGCGTTTAATCCAGCAGTTTGAAGAGATGGACCAACGCGGTAAGATCGGGTACGCCAAGGGCTTTTTGAAGGTGATCCGCGACCGGCCTGTCGCCAAGATGCGCTATCAGGAGGATGGCACCTGGAAAGAAAAGAAGGTGGTCATGGCCGTCATCGCCAACGCCCGTAAGTATGGCACCGGCGCCATCATCAACCCCGATGGCCAACTCGACGACGGACGGTTTGAGGTCATACTCTTTCGACCCTGGCCACGCTGGTATTTCATTTACCTGGGACTCCTCTCCTACCTCGGCCGTATCAAACGGTCCGCTTATGTTAAGGTACTTTCGCAAAAAAAGATACAACTCTTTACCGATGCCCCCCTGGATATGCAGATCGATGGCGAACCCATGGGCTCAACCCGGAAGGTAACGGTGGAAATTTGTCCCGAAAAGGTACAGCTTAAAGTCCCCACATCATTTTAGTTTTTTAAAGGCAAGAAAATTTCGTCTGAGTAAAATGCAATTATAAATTTTTAGTTCTTAATTTTTAATTCCTGATGAGCGGATGGGCTTAAACGGCCGACTGAAGTTCCCACCGCTGAAGCGGATGGGCTTAAACTTAGAACTGCCGACTGAGACATGACAAACCTCCTTTTGGCGAAAGCCAATAAAAAACTCCAAATTGAGCACTGAGCACTGAGCATTTAGCATTGTGCATTCATAACTACCGTAATTCCGTATATTCCGATCTAACAAAAAGCAAGAACTATGACCTGGAAGTATAGCCTGTTTCTATGCCTGGTATTTATCGGATTACACACATCGCTGCTGGCTCAGGACCGCATATCGGGAGCCGTTCACGTCACCCGTTCGGAAGTGATAGCTAAAAACGGGATGGCCTGCACTTCGCAGCCACTGGCCACTCAGGTGGCGATTGATATACTCAAAAAAGGCGGCACGGCCATTGATGCTGCCATTGCCGCTAACGCCACGCTGGACCTCATGGAACCTACCGGCTGCGGTATTGGCGGAGATCTTTTTGCCATTGTATGGGATGCAGAAACGGAGCAATTGTATGGACTAAATGCCAGCGGGCGTTCGCCCAAAAACCTGACCCTCTCCTACTTCAGGGAGAACGGAATGTCTAAGATTCCCGCCTATGGTCCCCTGCCCGTGAGTGTGCCCGGAGCGGTAGACGGATGGTTTGAACTACACGGTAAATTTGGCAAACTGGACATGGACGAGGTGTTGGCACCCGCCATCAGCTACGCCGAGGAAGGTTTTCCGGTTAGCGAGCTGATTTCTTATTACATGCACGCAGCGATTCCCAATTTCCTGAGCCGGGGATTCCCAAATGTGGCCGAAACCTACACCAATAAAGGGGAACCCTACGACAAAGGACAGATATTCAAAAACCCTGACCTCGCCAACACCTACCGGACCATCGCCGAGGGCGGGCGCGATGCGTTCTATAAAGGCGATATCGCACGCACCATTGCCAACTTCATTCAGAAGCAGGGCGGATTTCTTTCCTACGAAGATTTGGCCAGCCATCGCTCCGAATGGGTCGACCCGGTATCCACCAATTACCGTGGGTATGATGTGTGGGAATTACCCCCCAATGGACAGGGAATTGCCGCACTCCAGATGCTCAACATCCTGGAACAATACGACCTGGCCAGCATGGGCTTTGATAGCCCCGAATACATCCATACCCTTGTGGAAGCCAAAAAACTTGCCTTCGAAGACCGGGCTAAATACTACGCGGACATGGACTTTGCCAATGTGCCGGTCGAACAGCTCATCTCCAAAGAATACGGTAAACAGCGCGCTGCTCAGATCAATCCCTATAAGGCAGGTGTCTACGAAGCCGGTCAGATCAGTGCCGGAGAAACCATTTACCTTACAGTAGCCGACCAATACGGGAATATGATCTCCCTGATCCAGTCCAACTACCGGGGTATGGGTTCCGGAATGGTGCCACCGGAGTTGGGTTTCATGCTACAGGATCGCGGAGAACTTTTCTCCCTCACGGAAGGACAAAATAACACCTACGAACCGGGCAAGCGTCCCTTCCACACCATCATTCCCGCTTTCGTCACCAAAGACGGTCAGCCCTTTATGTCTTTCGGAGTAATGGGTGGCGATTTTCAGCCCCAGGGCCACTCGGAGATCCTCATCAATATGATTGACTTCGGCATGAATCTGCAACAGGCCGGTGATGCACCCCGGATCAGCCATGGCGGTTCCAGTTCACCCACTGGTTACCGTACCAATAGCCCCGGATCCATTAGTTTGGAGAGTGGGTTCTCCTTCGAAACTATTCGTGGATTGATGCGCCTCGGCCACACCGTCGAGTACTCCAATGGCATCTACGGCGGCTACCAGGCCATCATGTACGATGCCGAAAATGGCGTATACTACGGCGCCTCCGAAAGCCGCAAGGACGGCATGGCAGCGGGGTATTAGGAGAGAGGGAGAATTGGAGAGAGGGAGAATTGGGGATTTGCCAGCGCTGGGGTGCATCGGTGGTACTTGATGCCTGCCTCTCTGCTCTTGAGTGCGTAAAGCATAGAGCATAGTGCGTAGAGACCGGGAGAGACTTAAGTGACCGTAGAGAACGAAGGGACAGAAGGGATTTGCCCAAGCTGGGGTGCATCGGTTGTACTTGACTGCTGCCTCTCTGCTCTTGAGTGCGTAAAGCATAGAGCATAGTGCGTAGAGACCGGGAGAGACTTAAGTGACCGTAGAGAACGAAGGGACAGAAGGGACTTGCCCAAGCTGGGGTGCATCGGTTTTATTTAACTGCTGCGTCTTTGCTATTTTTTTGCGTAGAGCTTAGCCCTCCTTCGTCCGTACGGCCTTCGGCGGGCAGAGAGCGGGGAGCGTAGTGCATCGGGCTACTGTGCGAATCTAATGCCATCATTCCTCTGCGAACCATAGCGATCCATTGCGCCCACCGCGTGAAAAAGGTAGCTTAAGACTTTAGATTAAAGACTGCAAACTGAGAACTGACAAATCGCCTTTTGGCGAATGCCGATAAAAAAATCCAAATTTAGCATTTAGCATTTAGCATTGATAACTGCCGACTGATTTTGAAAGCGGAAAATTAAAAGTTAAAAATTATTCATTAAAAACTACCCATGATCCACACCATCGACCTCGGTTTTCTCGATACTCCCCAGACAATTGCCGCATACGTATTAGAGCACCCGGATGGTCCCGTTTTGATCGAGACGGGCCCCTACTCTACCTATCCGGCGCTGGAACAGGGTCTGCAAAAGATCGGCATAGCTCCGGAAAGTCTGCAGGCGGTACTACTTACCCATATTCATTTGGACCATGCGGGTTCGGCCTGGGCTTTCGCCCAAAAAGGGGTTCCCATTTTTGTACATCCCCTTGGTGAGCGCCACTTGGCGCAGCCCGAAAAGTTGCTCGCCTCTGCCAAGCGCATTTATCAGGATATGATGGATCAACTCTGGGGAACGATGGAGCCCATTGCGACGGAACAGTTGCGTACTGTGAAAGACGGCACCGAGGTATTACCTGGCATCCGGGCTCTTCACAGTCCCGGCCATGCAGTGCACCATATTGCCTGGCAATGGGAAGATGTGATCTTCACCGGTGATGTGGCTGGCGTCCGGATCGGCAATGGTATTGTAGTTCCTCCCTGCCCACCTCCTGATATACAGGTGGAAGATTGGCAACGATCTATTCAGGTGCTGCGGGAAGCAAGCCCGAAGAGTCTGTATTTAACCCCCTACGGAGAAATCACAGATGTAGAAACGCATCTGGATGCATTGGAAAAGCGCTTACTGGATTGGGCTAATTGGATGAAACCCCGATTTGAAGCAGGAGATTCAGTGACGGAGATAGCACCGGATTTTGAACAGTATGTGCGGAAGGAATTAGTTGATCACGGACTCGATCAGGAAGGTCTTCGCCAGTACGATGCAGCTAATCCGCCCTGGATGTCCGTAGCGGGTTTGCTGCGGTACTGGAAGAAAAAATCAGAGCGTTCTTAGAACGCCCGCAGCAGGTGTTCCCCGCTTTCAAAAATGCGCTGAATAAACTGCACATCGGGCAGAACGATGGTCTCTTTTTCGTTCAGTGGCATTTGTTCGGTAGGTTCAGCCTCATGAGTTGAGATCCCCGTTTCAACGGAGTTCAAGAACACAAAAGACCCGATGCTCCCGATGAGCATAACTACAAAAGTAAGTAGTAAGAGTCTTTGACGTTTCATGTGTGCAAATAGGTTTTCAGAGTGAGAGCGACGAAACGCTGTAAAAGTACGGATTTTAGTGATGCCGTGCTGCCTCTATATACCGATTGGGGTATTTAATCGACTAAAAGCCGGACATTTGTACAGGAAAGACGGGTTGAAAATCAAAACGGTTGCAGATTTACCCACTTTTTTTGCGAAAGCACTAAAAAAAGTGCGTTTGTTGGGGTGCAGGTCGGTAAAGGACTCCATGGTACAAACGCACTTTGTATTTGGTAGAGGATAGTAGGACGCGCTTTAAACCTTATACCTACTACTCTATACCGGGAGGTCACTATCATCACGTTACAGATAAGTGTTTGCCCAACTTCACGTTGGATTAGAGTAGCACCGAATCCAGTAAAGATTGGGTATACGATGATTGGGGTTGACTAAAAACCTGATCGGCCGGACCCGATTCCTGCACTTGGCCATCCTTCAGCACCATAATCTGATCCGCCATAAAGCGAATAACCGACATATCGTGGGAAATGAATACGTAGGTCAATTGATACCTATCCTGTAGTTCTTTCAGCACATTCAGTACTTGCGCCTGCACCGAAACATCGAGGGCCGACACGCTTTCGTCACATACCAGCAGGTCGGGCTCCGGAGCCAGAGCGCGGGCGATACAGATACGCTGCCGCTGTCCCCCCGAAAATGCCTGCGGGAAGCGATACTGGTGATCAGCTTCCAAACCTACCTGCTCTAAAAGCTCGACCATCCGCTCCTGATACCGGCTATCTGTCCACTCGGGAAAATGCCATTTCAGCGGCTCCGTAATGGCTTTGCCTATCGTCATGCGCGGATTTAGGGCCGAATACGGATCCTGGAATATCATTTGAATGCGCTTTCGCAAAAAAGTATCTCGCCGATCGCTACCGGCCAATGGGATACCGTCGAACGTAATTCGTCCGGCGGTGGGCGCCTGCAGGCCCACAATGGTTCGTCCCAGGGTCGTTTTTCCACTCCCCGACTCCCCGACCAACCCCAGGGTTTGGCCGCGGTAAACGTCACCACTAACTTCGTCTACCGCCCTGATCTCCCGTTTGGCTTTGGAGAACCAGGAACCACCCGATTGAAAACGAACCGACACATTTTGCAGAGACAAGATGGGCGATTGCCCGGCGGCCGGTTTCACCACGTCCTGCCGGGTTGGCGCCGAACCGCCATCCGCAAAATCGCGAATAGTAGGTAATCGGTAGAGTCGACGGTCGATGGGCGGACGGCAGGCAAGTAAGCCTCGTGTGTAAGGATGCTGCGGTGCATTGAAGAGCGATTCGGTAGTCCCCGTTTCCACCGCATACCCCTTTTCCATAACCACTATCCGGTGGGTCACTTTGCGGACGACCCCCAGATCGTGACTAATGAAGAGTACGGACAAGCCCATATCCTCGCTTAGGGCCAAAATCAGATCAATGATCTGACGCTGGATATGCAAATCTAACGCCGTAGTAGGCTCATCGGCGATGAGTAGTTCGGGATCGCGGCAAAGGGCCATGGCGATCATCAGCCGTTGTTTTTGGCCGCCCGATAATAGATGGGGAAAGGAGCGGTACATGCGATCGAGGTCCGTCAGGCCCACCCGTTCCATCCAGTGAAAGGTTTTTTCTTTGGCCTCCGCTTTACTGACACCAGGTTCCTGGCGGATGGCTTCCATGATTTGTGGACCGCAACGGATCACCGGATTCAGGGTATGCATTGGTTCCTGAAAGATCATACCGATACCTGTACCTCGGATTTTCTGGTACTGGCGTGATGACCAATCTTGAATGGGTTTGAGGCCGTCGGAATCGGTGGCAAGCTGAATGCGTCCGCCGGCAATATGTCCTCCCGGAGGAAGCAGCCCCATGATCGAGAGAGCAGTTACACTCTTACCCGAACCCGACTCGCCTACAATTCCCAGGCGTTCACCCGGAAACAGGTCAAGGGACAGGTCGTGAACCACCTCCCGTTCTCCAAAGGCAATGTGTACCCGTTCGAGCTGTAAAAATGGTTTTTTCATCGGGACTCCTGAACCGGTAAGTGCAGGGCGATCTGATTTGAATCAATATCGATGTGTAGCTTCTCGGGGTGCTGCAGCCATTCGGTGAATGCATCTCCAAAAAGCTCTTTGCGCCAGCTGTGATCAAACAATTGGACTGCGTGCTCCGGCTCCGCCTTGATCTGTTTGAAATCACCACGCGGCAAGGCCATGTTCACATCTACTTCGTACTCCAGGCAACGGAATTTTATGATATCGTAGAGGATCTCCATGAGCAGATCCGATCGGGGATCCGATTTTTCATCGCGGGGGATTCGTCCGAGCACCTCCATATCTTCGTCGGTCACCGGTTGCTGGTACATTTCCTGGAATGTATCCCAGTACCGATCGGCCAGGTGAGATGGGAAGCGGCGGTTCTGTTGCAGCGCTTTTTTTCCCGACCGCATACCGCGAACGATATGGCCGAACAGCTTGGAGGAGAGGATCATCTCCTTGGATTTGTTTTTGCGTTCGGCGATGTCGCGTCGCCAACGGAACAAGCGAACCAGGAAAACCCGTTCCTTGCGGTTAAGGTTGCGCATCAAATTGCTTTTGAGCGCCTCCAGGTCCGGATCGCGGTAGTAATAATCAGCTGTTTCCAGGGGAGCGAATTCCTCCTGTGCCCAGTGCAGGCGATCGTTGCTGAGCAAGCGCGTTCGCAGGCGTTCCCAAAGTTCGTGGAGGTAGATGATGTCGTGGAGTGCATAGCCGATCGTCTCTTCATCGAGGGGGCGTTTGCCCCAATCAGCCACCGTATAGCTTTTGCGCAATTTCACGTCCAGCTCGGAATCCACCAATTTGCGGAAGGAAACCGGATAGTTGTAGCCGGCAAAAGCCGCTGCGATCTGGGTGTCAAAAATATTATTGGGAAGCGTATCGTACTGTTTGTACAAAATCCGGTAATCATTCTCCCCGGCATGGGTAATGACGAGGACCTTGGGGTCGGTGATCAGATCGAGAAAGGGCTGGAGATTGTCGATTTCAATGGGATCGATCAGAAAATTACCGTGTTCGGTGCCTACCTGAATGAGGCAAAGTTGGGTGTAAAATCTTTTTTCGCCAATAAATTCGGTATCAAAGCACAACCAGTCGACATCTGCGTTTTGTTTATTAAAAGAGACGAGATCATCGTAGGTGTTGATGAACGTGTAAGGGATGTTCATGAAGACAAAGGGCTTTTTAGGAATATTTTCTTGAAAGTACGTAAAAGAAGCTACAACTGCCCCCTGTTTCACAAAAAAGCGAAATAGAAAGATCGATTTATCGTTGATAATTAGTGTACTATACACCGGCGTTTTAATAATCACCCGCAGGTGCTACCCAAAACCAATGTACAAATGACCACGTTTAAGCGTATTCTCCTAGGGTTAGGTATTCTTATCGTATTACTGATCGGAGCTGCTGCCGCCATCCCTGTTTTATTCAAGGACCAGCTTTTGGCGAAAGCCAAAACCATCATTAACGAGCAGGTAAAGGCCGAAGTCGAATTCAGTGACGTCAGCCTGTCACTCTTCCGGCACTTTCCCGACATCTCCTTCGGCATGGATGATCTCACCGTGAACGGTATCGATACCTTCAAGGGGATAACGCTGGCCAAGGCCCGGCGTCTGGACCTCACCCTTGATCTCATGTCGGTGATTCGCAGTGCGGAACCCATTCGACTGCAGGCTATTGACCTGCACGAGCCGGTACTCGATGTACGCGTGCTCGATAATGGTCAGGCCAACTACGATATCGCCAAATCCACCGGGTCGAGCACCGGTGACACCCAGAGCAGTGGTGGCGACTTCCGCTTGCAACTCGACAGATACACTATTCACGACGGGCAGCTATCCTATGCGGATGCGCCCATGAAACTCGATCTGTTGATCGAAGGTCTGCAGCATACCGGACGGGGTGATCTTACGCTTACAGTTTATGACCTGGACACTAAAACCCAAATAGACCGCATTGACCTGGAGTACGGTAATACTAGCTACCTGGACCGGGCCACCGCTGACCTGGATGCCATCCTTTCCATCGATCAAGGGGAACAGAAGTACACCTTAAAGGATAACGACCTGACGGTAAATGCTCTGAGCCTGGTGGGTAATGGATTTGTCCAGCTCAAGCAGGATGATATCATAATGGACCTCGACATCAATGCGCCTTCCAACGACTTTAAGGAAGTACTTTCCCTGGTTCCCGGAGTGTACCTGGAGGGATACGAAGACGTAAAAGCATCGGGCCAGTTCAAGCTGAATGCCCAGGTCAAAGGCATCTATAACGCTGCTAAAGAACAAATCCCTTCGTTTGCCGCCCAACTCGAGGTCGATGGAGCCAGCGTGCAGTACCCCGACCTGCCGATGGGTATCGACCAGATAGCCGCAAATGCACGGATCAACAGTCCGAGCAGCGACCTCGACCGCATGACGGTTGAGATACCTACTTTTAACCTGCGCATCGGCGATAACCCATTGCGCGGACGATTCTCTCTGGCAACGCCCATTTCCAATCCCACAGTGGATACAGAAGTCAAAGGTGTACTGGACCTTGCCGAATTGAACCAGGCTTTCCCCATGGAGGGTATGGAGCAATTCAGCGGCCGCATCAGTGCCGATCTGACCGCAAACACCAGCATGAGCGAGATCGATGGCGGCAACTACGAGGCAGTTGACATGCAGGGTGCCTTATCGGTTCAGGACATCCGGGTAAAAACGGGTACCTACCCGCTGGTGTCCATAGATGCCGCATCCCTGGATTTTACCCCCCGCTTCGTGGCCGTGGAGAACCTCGATATGACCCTGGGTGAAAGCGATATCCAGGCCAATGGACGCGTGGACAACATCCTGGCCTATTTCTCTCCCGAAAAGACCATGACGGGGCAATTGCAGGTGCGATCCAGTTACTTTAATGCCAATGAGTGGGTACCTTCCGGGACTGGAGGGACTGGAGGGACTGGAGAGACTGGAGGGACTGGAGGGACTGGAGGGACTGGAGGGACTGGAGGGACTGGAGAGACTGGAGGGACTGGAGGGACTGGAGGGACTGGAGGGACTGGAGAGACTGGAGGGACAGGAGAGATATTAGACCGCTTCGACTTTTCAC
>JASBTH010000123.1 GCA_030148525.1 Saprospiraceae bacterium
TTTTTTCATCTTACATCTTTCGCACGATCCAGAGGATCGTGCACCCATTGCAACCAATGCCCATTTTTCGGATATTACCTGCGAAAAACACCCTCCAAACCTACTCAGATGAGAATCTACCGGAGGGAACTACCCCACATCCACCTTGATGAAAAGGACTACACCCTTTGTTATCGATTGGCACATAGTTTACCCAGAGGAGTTATCCAACGGCTAAAAGAAGAGTTCCATGCGGCCTGTTTAGAGCTACCTGACCCAACTTCTAAAGAATGGTCAGATCACCATGCCAGAATCTACGACCAGGTTCAGTCGGAACACTTAATTAAATATGACCGATACCTGAATCAAGCTTTAAGTGGCCCTACATATCTGAAACAGCCCGAAATAGCCCAAATAATTATTGAATCTCTACACTTCGTAGAAACTCAATTGGATTACTGGTGGATATGGTCCTACTGCATAATGCCAAATCATGTGCACTTAGAATGTACACTCAAACCAGGTGCCCCCGACCTGGAGATGGTTATGAAAAGCCATAAAAATTACACGGCCTTATCCTGTAATAAACAACTGAATCGCAGCGGACAATTTTGGCAACATGAAACCTTTGATCGATTGATTCGTGATGAGGAAGATTTTAATAGAAGGATTTGGTACACATTGCAAAACCCCGTTAAAGCTGGCTTGGTAAAGCGTTGGCAAGATTGGCCATTTACATATCTGCATCCGGTTTTACGGCCAAGATATTTGCTGGATTCTGAAGGGAGGTAATTGGTGATCGATCCTCCGGATCGATCGCAATATCTTTTACGCTGCCCTATCTTCTTTATAATCAATATCTTACACTCTAATCGCGATCCAGGTCGATCCAGAGGATCGACCACCTATATCAACTTCATCGCTACTTCACTATCGGTCAATACCGCCTGAATATCCCTGCGCCCCAGGGCCGTAAGTCGCTGCGCCACCCCAAGGCGAAGGTCTGTCGGCATGTGTTCCGACAACAACAGTGCTTTTAAATGGCCCTGCATAGTATCCGTCAGGGCAGGAGCATCATTACCCAGGAACCGAAGCAGACGCTCCGTAACCACCCAAAATTGAGCCGGAGACCAGGTAGCTGACTGCTGGCCAGGACCCTTGGCCAGCAACTCAGGGGGACTTGGCAGGCCGGACCCGCCGGCCTGTATATACTGCATCAATCCGCCAACTGTTTCCGGACCCAGACTGGCAGCTGCTAATTGAAGTACAAGGTCACGTGATCTGCGCCAATCGGGAATAGGCCCCGCCTGGATCAGGAACTGGGTCATGGAGCGAGGGTTAGTCCGGGTACCTGTCAGTAATTCCGGATACCGGGCAGCAAAATCGAGGCCGCGCAAGTCGAGGCCTGCTGCCCCCGCCCAGCGCAGCCATGCCGACAAATCAAAAACCAATTCCACGTGAAGCATGCGGGTTAGCATAGCAGTATCCAGAGGCGTAACCGAAAAATCACCGGTATCCGGATTTGCGGTAAGTACTATTTGCCATTGTGGAGGTAGCGCCCAGGATATCAAACGCCCGTCTTGCAACAATTGCATGATACCTCGTAAAATGCGATCATCGGCCCGGTTGACATCATCAATGAGCAGAATTCCGGGACCAGTATTGCGGGGCACCCAGGACGGAGCCCGAAAAACCGTGTGATCTTCCTGTATGATCGGCATGCCCAACAGGTCTCCCATTTCCTCAAATTGAGCCGGGTTAATCTGTTGAAAGGACCATCCGTGTTCCCGGGTGAATTCGCGAACGATCTCCGTTTTTCCGATACCCGGTTTCCCCCAAATACACAGGGGTGTGATCAGTCCATCGGAAGGTTGGCCGGGTTGCAAAACATGCTGCATGAGCTTGTTCAGTTCGGGGACTGTAATGGATGCGCCGTAAGTAGTAGATTCCATGAATGATATTTACAAGAGGCTAAACCGATAGCTCGACCCTGTGGCCCGGCAATTGTTCATTTTTTTGCGTAAGCACCCACAGTAAAGGTGTTCCCCGCCAATCATTGGGTATTGGCCCCTGCCCGTCGGTAAAATACAGAATAGCATCGGGACGATGCACGGATTCAGCGGTACGGAGGGCATGATCAAAGGCCGTCCCGCCCCCACCCCTTCCACGGGAGGGGATACCCCGGTGGTACGTCCAGGTTCGCTGGACGATCACATCGGCTTCGAGGATGGTAATATGCGCCCCTCTCCGTTTCAGGCTACCAATCTCTCTAAAAAAAGCCGTCCATTCCGATGGCCCGATGCTGGCAGATGTATCAACTACGACCACCAATCGTTGGTTGCGTAGCTTGCGCAAGCCGGGACTGGCGGGATACCGGCGAGAAGGCCGACGGTGAGTATGCCGCAACACAACCGCACCGGAGCGTTGTACAAAGGTTCGCAAGATCCGTCGCCACGGCAACTTCTCCTCCGTAGCATGCAAAATTGCTTGCGTATACCAATGGGAATCACTCCCAGGATCACATCCGTAGGTTTGACTCCAGCTTTGTGCCTGCTTTCGCAAAAAAGATATCTGATTAACGGAACCTGATCGCCCGGGCTTTCGCCAAAAACGATAGCGAGCCACCCGGTCTTTCTTCCGGGCCCACTCAATAACCAACTCCGGTTGATCTTGCATTGAACGATACTGCCGGGAAAGAGAAAGAGAGGATCCTGCTTTCTCCGATATGTGAGCCGTGACACAGGTATCCAGAGCGGCATACAGTGTATCATCGGGAACGTACATCCTGGCCAGCGACCAATAGTTTAAGAGGATATGCCATAACTGATGGCGAATGAGACGGAACTGGTCGAAGCTGGATAGTGCCGATAAGGCCGGTCCGAGAAATAATGATAACCCGTCTTCCGGATCCTCACCCAGAGCTACATCGCCACTATCCATTTCTTTTTTGGCGACAGCCAACCAAACCTGACCCAGGAAAGGATCCCGGACCAATATTTCCCGGCCGAATTGTTCCGGCCTGTCGTTACCACTCATCAATTTTAGCTTTTGCTGAGCAGATCGGCCAATTGAGCAGGTGAATAATTGACCGACTTGAGCGTTTTATGATCACCTTCCCGAAAAACCAGATATACTTCCCCCGACTTCTTAATATAGGACTCAAAACCACGTTCCTCTTTGTAGTAGCGTTGGGTGGCTTCTGCCTCCTCCAGCGTCGCGCACGTTTTACTCATATTTGATCGCTGCACCTCCTCAAACAGATCGACAAACTGATCGCCGAGACCAAATTCCAGAACGGCGCCCGATAATACGTATTGCAAATCACAGAGCGCATCGGCCACTTCCACCAGGTCTCCATCGGCAATCGCCTGCTTTAACTCCTTCAACTCCTCTTCGAGTAGAGCTATCCGCAATCGACATCGATCCGCAGCTGGAATAAGGGGTTGGTCCTCCACGGGATGTTGAAAAGTACGGTGAAACAAGGCCACCTGATTCAGTGCATCTAATTTTTTCATAGTTTGCTTTCTTCCATTCAAACAAAATAGAGCCTCAAGATATGAGAATAGCAAAAGCTTTCCCGAATGAAGCCCATTTATACTTTTGGGACTTATAGTCTGGCAACCCAAAATTTTTGCATTCTGACTCGCTATTTTTCCACAAACCTTAAGGTGTCAGACTTTATTTTCTTCGCCCTGTTTCAATTGACGCGTTTTTGCTCTAATTTTGCCCATTGACCTTTATAAGCCCTGCCAGGACAAAAATTCAATGCTTCGCATACCCAATTAACGGACCTTCAAATCTTTATTAACTGGTGACAAACAGGTATTTTGACTTAATCGATCAGACCTTTTACTTTCCACAAGAAGGATTTGACATCGATACCGATGGCTGTCTTATGTTTAATGGTGTTCCGGTAAAACACCTGATTGAAAAGTATGGCACCCCCCTAAAATTATCCTACCTCCCAAAGATCGGCTACCAGATCAAAAAAGCCCGGAACTTGTTTACCCGGGCAATGAAATCCATGGGATATACAGGTAAATACCACTACTGCTATTGCACGAAAAGCAGTCATTTCAGTTATGTACTGGAGGAAGTCCTGAGACAGGAGGTCCAATTGGAAACCTCTTCGGCTTACGATATTGACATCATTCGAAATCTAGCCTCCCAGGGTAAGTTGAGCAAAGACACGATTATTGTTTGCAATGGCTTCAAGCCGGATCGCTACAAACAAAAGATTGTCGACCTGATCAACGATGGGTTTCACAATGTTATCCCCGTACTGGATAATACCGAAGAAGCCTTTTTCTACGAGGAACACATCAAAGGAAAGTGCAAAATCGGTATCCGGGTGGCAACGGAGGAGGAGCCCAATTTTGAATTCTACACATCCCGTTTGGGGATTCGCCATACCAATGTGATCCCTTTCTACCAGGAATACCTGAAAGATCACCCCAAGTTCGAGCTCAAAATGCTTCACTTTTTTGTCGATACCGGCATAAAAGACACCCTTTATTACTGGGGTGAATTGCGGAAAGCCATTAAGCTCTACTGCGAGATTCGCCGCGACTGTGACACCCTCACCGCCATTAATATCGGAGGGGGGATGCCCATCCGGAACTCCCTCGGGTTTGAGTTCGATTATAAATACATGATCAAAGAGATCGTGCACAGCATTCTCCAGGCCTGCGAGGAAGATGAGGTGCCGGAACCCGATCTGTTTACCGAGTTTGGCAAGTATACGGTAGGGGAAAGCGGGGCTGTTATTTACAGTGTGTTGGCCCAAAAGCAACAAAACGACTCGGAGCTCTGGTACATGATCGACAATTCTCTCATGACCACCATTCCCGATGCCTGGGGCATTGGCGAACGGTTCATCCTGCTGCCCATCAATAAATGGCACAATGAGTACCGACGGGTGAATATCGGCGGATTGAGTTGTGATAATAGCGATTATTACAACTCGGAGGCTCACGAGGCGCAAGTATACCTGCCCAGCATCCCCAAAGACGATAAAGAACCATTATACCTCGGTTTCTTCCACACCGGGGCCTATCAAGACTCCATCAGTGGTTACGGAGGCATCAAACACTGCCTCATCCCTGCCCCAAAACACGTATTGCTGTATAAAGACGAGAAAGGGAATATCGTCGACAAACTCTATCAGCCCGAGCAAACATCGGAGGATATGTTGCGGATATTAGGTTACTCGTGACAGGTATGAGGTTTGAGGTTTGGGGTTTGAGGATAGGTATTAGGTTGGGTTCGAGGCCTCCTCGAACCTAACCTATTGCCTCAAACCTCACACCTAAAACCTGTTAAAGCCATTTGACCAGCTCCAGGCACTGGCGGTGGCCCAGGAGATCGCTTTTTGGCGTAAGCCGGAAGCCATACTCATAAACTCCGGTAATTTCCATGGACAGGGTCGTTTCGAAGGTCGCATGGTGATCCCCCTTATCGACCATAGGTATCGGATAGTCGTGGCGAAGGTCCAGCGTGTTCTCGTCAATCCGCTTGAAGAAAATGGCCTCTAATTGCACATCTTCGGGATTGATATCGTCGAGGTACACCTTGAAGCGTATCTTAAAATCATCGCCCAGGGCTAGTTTATAATTATCCGTATCGTACACGTCCTTCTCCAGGACGTGGATTGCTTCCCATCTTTCTTTCAGGTGCTTTTTCCAACCAGCCAGATGACGGGCATTTTGAAAGTTGTCGGCGAAAAACCGCTGGCCCTGCCTATTCAGTTTATGGTAATACCGGTCGGTATAGTCGTCCAACATGCGCTTCATGGTAAATTGCGGAGCCACCTCCGTCATGATATTGCGAACGTAGGACAACCAGCCGGCGTCATTGCCCTGATCTCCCTTACCAAAATAGGTAGGAACGATCTGGGTTTCGAATACATTATAGAGGGTTTCTGCATCTAATTCATCCTGCAGCCCCTGATCATCATAGGTCCGTTCCAGGGGCAGTGCCCAGCCGGCATTGGGTTGATACCCTTCGGCCCACCAGCCATCCAGGACACTGAAGTTGACCACCCCGTTCATGGCGGCCTTCATACCCGAGGTACCCGAGGCCTCTTTAGGCCGGGTCGGAGTATTCAGCCACACATCAACTCCCTGTACCAGAAACTTAGCCATTTCCATATTATAGCCCTCCAGGAAGATGATCTTTCCGGCAAATTCGGGGCGCTTACTGATATGGACAATGTCTTTGATCAGATTCTGCCCGGGCTCGTCGGCCGGGTGTGCCTTACCGGCAAACAGGAACATGACCGGATGATCGGGATCATTGACCAGTCTCGACAGTCGCTCCAAATTGCGGAACAACAGGTGCGCCCGTTTGTAGGTCGCAAACCGACGAGCAAAACCGACGACCAGCGCCTTATTGTTAATACCATTCAATACGTGGAATATGCTGGCCGGATTTTCGCCCCGGCGGGTAAGATCCTCCCGTAGTGATTCCCGAACATGATCCAGCAAGCGCTCTTTCAGCGTCTGCCGGATGGAAGCAATCTGTTCATCACTCAGATCATTGATGCGCGACCAGGCTTCAGGCTCCGATTGATGGGCAAGGAATTGATCTGGGTCCTTTCCCTGTAAAACGTCGTGCCATTCCCGGGCGATCCACGTTGGGTAATGCACCCCATTGGTTACGTGGCCAATGTGGACCTCTTTGTGATTATACCCCGGATACAACACTTTGAACATACGCTGGGAGACCTTTCCGTGCAATTCGCTAACCCCATTCACTTCCTGACACAGGCGAATGGCCAGGTGACTCATGGAGAATAATTCATTGGTATTTTCGCTGTCGATCTTACCCAGACTCACAAAATGCTTCCACTTGACCCCCAGTGACTCCACGTAGTTAAACATGTACTCCTGTAAAAGGCTTTCGGCAAAATAGTCGTGACCGGCGGGTACCGGCGTGTGGGTAGTAAACAACGAACTGGCCCGGACAGCTTCCAGAGCCTCATTAAAGTTAAGTTGGTGCTTTTCGGACAGCAAGCGCAACCGTTCCAGTCCCATGAAGGCCGCGTGTCCCTCATTACAATGGTAGAGGTCGGCCTGGTGCCCAATGGCTGTCAGCAAGCGAATGCCTCCGATACCCAACAGAATCTCCTGCTTGAGTCGGTGCTCATTATCTCCACCGTAGAGTTGGTGTGTAAGCGCCCGGTCTTCCCAGCTGTTTTCGGGAATATCAGCATCCAGTAAATAGAGGGATACCCGGCCAACCATTAGTTTCCAAACCTTTGCGTATACAGTCCGGTCTTTCAGCTGTACCGAGATTCGAACCCATTCGCCCTGGTCATCCCGTACCGGCTTAATCGGTAACTTGGCAAATTCCTGGGGCGGGAAGTTATTGATCTGATCACCGTGCAGGGAAATGGATTGCTGGAAGTAACCGTAGCGGTATAATAAACCAATAGCGACCATTGGGTACCGTTGGTCGCTGGCCTCTTTCAGGTAATCCCCTGCCAGAATCCCCAGGCCCCCTGAATATAAGCGAACGGAGATCTGCAAACCGTATTCCATACTGAAGTACACGACGGAAGGCTTGTCTACCGGGGCCTGGTCCATGTAGTGGCGATACTTAGTCTCCACTGATCTCAATTGGCCCATATAGGCCTCATCGGCCATCAATTCACGGGCCCGTTCTGGTGACAAGGCATCGAGGATAGCAATGGGATTATAGTTCTTTTCGACCCATTTTTCGGGCAGGATCCGTTGAAACAGATCAATGGCATCTTTATTCCATGACCACCATAAGTTACCGGCCATTTCCTGTAGCGACTTAAGTTCGTCGGGGAGTTTTGTTTCTACAAAAACACGCTTAAGTTTGATGGTACTGTCTTTCAATTGTTCAACCATGATGTCATCTCTTTTTGATCCGTCGGCCCGAGGCCCGGATTCCAGGGCAAATACCCTCAACGATTGGTTTGGAGCGGTAAGACCAGCCTGAAAACCATCCTCAGCGCCAGTCAAAACCTACCTGTCAATAATTACTGTAAAACTTACACTAAGGTAGCGAAAATTTGTCCTTTCAGCAATCGTCTTTTTCGTTGATCGGAGCCTTGCGCACACAGGCCTGTAATAAATCAAGTCCCGGTAAGGGGGTAACAATTGGGCGTATGCCGGATATGTGAAAGTACATTACCCGAACGAGGATTTGATTGTACAGCCTTGCCCCCAGAGGTTGTAAGCGCTATATCCCAAACAATCATCCTTTTGTGTCGGAAGGTGTAGGCTATTCCAAGAAAGGGAGAGGCAGCACCCATATTCTAACACGGTATTACCGGGACAATTTGGACCATTAGGCGGAAATTAAAAATTAAGCCTACCTTTAAATGGATGTTATGACCCAGGATAAAAGAAAATGTACCTAAGATTCTATTCATCATACAAAATTTCATATTTATGAACCGCATTAAGAACTGTTTGACCAGAAAACATCCTACAATCACTCAAAATTCCAATATTATGAAACTGCGTTTTTTCGCCCTGCTAATTGGCCTTTTTGTGGTATCTGCCGCATCCGGACAGGAATACCAGTCAGCAGTTGGTTTGCGCTTAGGCTTTCCGGTTTCCGCCTCTTATAAAACCTTTGTGAATGATAATGCAGCCGTCGAGGTCTATGCCGGTTTCCGTGGATACGGCTCTTATAGCTGGGTCAACATCGCGGGTGCGTACCAGGTACATAATCCAATCAACGATGTCGATGGCCTTCAGTGGTACTACGGTGGCGGTGTTGGTGTTTTCTTCTGGAACTACGACTTTGACACCAACTTTTCGTCCACATCCTTTGGTCTCCAGGGGTACCTGGGACTTGATTACAAATTTGAAAATACGCCCATATCGGTAACTGCCGACTGGGTTCCAACTATCTTCCTGGGTGGAGATTTGAACGTGGGAACCTTCGGGGCCGGCTTCGGTTCCCTGGGTGTGCGCTACGTGATTGCCGAATAACGAACCAGCCCCCTAAGTCCGTTTGTCTACGATGGTTTATCCACCTGACAAACGGACTTTTCTTTTTTTACGTATTGTCCCAATCCTGAAAACCATAAAACCATGAAACGCTTCCTCTTTCTTTTAATAATATCCAGCGTCTCCATTCCACAACTCCTGGCACAGGCTACCAGCCTTGCCGATCTGCTCGATCAGATAAAAGCAGATTTGCCAACCATTGAAGACGATAAATCAACCATCGAACAAAGTTTGTCTTACCAACCGGACGCTCCCTACCGGGTTACCTTCGAGCGGATTGAAACCGATAAACGAGGAGCCGAAACCTTCACCTTTGAGATGAACCTCGCCTTCCTCAACGAGCGTATGGTGCGCTGGGAAAGCACCCGCCGGGACATGTATGTGGGCATTTCGGCCAATGATGATCTCATTAAAGCCTACGAACAAAGTGAATTGGATGGCTATACCGACGAGCTGACCATCTTTTGCCAGGATGTGGATCAGGCCCGTGCTCTCGAGGAACTTTTGAAACAAGCCATTCGCCAGGCTCAGGCCGTATGGGAGGCCGAAGGAATCGTACCTACCGATTTCGAGGGCCTTCAATCTTATATTCAGGAAGCTCTTTCCCGCGAGGTGACCGCCGGTGACGAAACCTACGTGCAGACCCTCCAACCCGAGGAAGGCTCCATCAGCCGGTACACCTTTAGCCGGCGGTTGATTTCCGATAAAGGGCAGGAGGAAGATATTCTGTTTACCTTCGACTTCGCAGACATCCATCCGGAGGGAATCAATATTGAGATCAAAGGAGATCAGATCTACCTGGAACTGCCCAGTGTGGACAAAAACAAATACATCCGCACATTGGAAGAGGATGAAACGGACTTCGAAAATTCCCTGGATACCTACGTAAGTACCTACGAAGATGCCCGCACCCTCCAGGCTGCCCTGCGATCCTTCATTTCATCCAGTGAAGAACGCTTCAAAGAACGATTACCCGACCTGGAAACGCAGGACGCAGCTATCGACTACCTGGAAGAACAAGTACAAAGCTTCGAGTTTAACGGCATGACCATCACACAATCCGTTTCAGGAGGATGTTTTATGGAATTATCGCAGACCATTACCGAAGAGGATGAGCAAACAGAAGCTCGCTATCTCGTTGATCTGGCTGACCTCGCCACTAATGCTATTGACTTTGATATCAGCTCCAAAGGTATCCAGGTGGTTCCCAATACGACCGACAAGGTCGATTTTGTTGGCATCTACGAAGACGGCGAACAGGAAAACTACGATTCCGACTTCCCAATTTATGTACCCACCATTCCCAGTGCCAAGCGACTGCGCCACGCTATCTCCCGCGCTGCCGCTACCTGTAAAAATGAGATTGAGCTGAAAGACTTCGACTGGATGGTACAGGAAGTAGAAAAGGCCCCGGTCGACCCCGAGGTCACGACCCGTCTGCAATCGGAAGAACCCTGCAAATGGGTATTCACCGTTACCGAAGAAGGTCGTCGGGGGCAGGATATCGAACGTTTTGAATTCAACCTGAGTGACCTTAACGACAAATCCGTGGAACTTGGCACCCGGGGTACGGAAGTCTCCGTAACACTCGGCACCAATTACCAGGAACGTGTGATTGCAGTATACGATGAAGAGGAAGAGGTGGAATACGAAAACGAAGTGTCCTTCCCGGTTAGTAACATCCGGGCCGGCAAAGCATTTGTCGGGACCATTATGCAGGCCATCGCCGGCTGCAAGGAATAACTTCCTTTCGGAAAAAAACTACCTACGTGATCCAAGCGGGTGATCCATTCGTAAGCATGGAAAAATCACCCGCATATGAAAACGTTTTTAACAACCATTGCCATGCTCTGCGTGACGACAATGATTATTGCTCAATCCGGAAATGCCAGGCTGGGCATCCGATCGCACACCCTTCATCCATCTGATGCCGAATAAGTCGGAAACTGGTTCTCCAGTAGTCACCCGACTCCGGGGGTAGGCTGTGGCCTACTTCCCGGTTTCAATGGACTTTCGGGCTATATTATCCACAACGGAGGGAGCGATCAGTTTCATCCACAGGCCTAGTTTGGCCTTCAGGGTCATTACTACTTCCCGCTTGCGATCTTCGGCGGCCCGAAAGATGATGTGAGCACATTCTTCAGCCGTCATCACCTCACCTTCTTTAACGGGGCTCTTACCGATGGACGTACCATCGGAGCCCAGGGCGCGTTCGCGCACCTCCGTAGCCACAAATCCCGGATAAATCATGGTAACCGAAACACCGCTATCCATAAGCTCGATCCGCAGTGAATCAAAAAAACCGGCCATAGCATGTTTACTAGCCGCGTAGGCGGTACGGGTCGGCACACCGGTTTTGCCGGTAAGGCTGGAAATGCCAACAATGCGCCCTTTTGCTTTTTTCAGGTAGGGTAAGGCATAGTAGGTGCAATACATGCTCCCGAAAAAGTTGATCTGCATGATCTTTTCCAGGAAACTCAGATCCTCCACTTCGTCGAAACGAGTATACATACTGATACCTGCGTTATTGACCAGCATATCCAGGGAACCATACGTTTCAATGGTTTCCTCCACCATATTCTTACAAGCTTCTTCGCTGGCGACGTCGGTAGAGACCACGTGTGCTTTCCCACCTGCCTGCCGGCAAAGCTCCGCCAGTTCTTTTAACCGTTCTTCGTTGCGGGCAGCCAGGATCAATTTAGCACCCTCTGCTGCCAGCATTAGCGCTAACTCCCAGCCGATGCCCGAAGAGGCACCGGTAATTACACAAACTTTATCTTTAAAACTCGACATATATATCAGGTTTGAGGTTTGAGGATTGGGGTTTGAGGTAAGGCTTTAGGTTAGGTTAGAGGAGGCCTCGAACCTGCCCTAAAACCCCAAACCTCAAACCTATCACCTGATTATGGCAACATCGCCGATGATGACCTCATCATCGGAACGGTAATCGTCCTGGTATTCAATTTGTATTACGTACGCATATACGCCGATCGGTAACTGATCCCCATTACGGGTTCCGTCCCATTCCGCATTCGGATCACTGGACGAAAATACAATATTCCCCCAGCGGTCCATAATATCAATCTGGTAAGACTGAATCTGCAAACTGGACGGGAAGAACGGCCGAAACGTATTGTTCGGCTCCTGCCCGTCGGGTGAAAAAGCCGTTGGAATATACGACTGAAAGCGGTAACACTCGCGGGAAGTCAGGGTTATACTATCCGACATTACGCACTGGCGATCGAACACCTGAACGGAATACCTCCCGGTAGCCTCGACCTCGTACGACGGTCCATTCGAACCATCCTGCCAAACGAACCGATCGCCACCCACATTCACCTGGAGGCGATAACCCTGATCTTCACAGAAAGTGGTGTCCAGGCCAAGGTCCAGATTGGTTTTTTGTTGTACATCCAAAATCAGGTTATCCGTGAAACTACAATTGTCCAACTGAGCGGTGGCTGTGATCTGGCCAGCAGTATTTGTTGTTATGGACGACTCGGTGCTTCCCGTACTCCAGGAGTAAGAATCCGCTACGGCATCGATCGTTAAGCTGATCGTTTGATCTTCACAAATAATAGTATCAGACCCCAGGTTGAAGGTCGGCACGGGATTAAAGACCACGGTAAGTGCATCTTCCATGGTACAGCGTCCCACGGATGCTACTACGGAATACGTTCCGTCTTCACTAATCTGATAATTGGGGGTCGTTTGTCCATCCTGCCACAGATACGTACCATTCGGCACCGACAGGTTAATGGGGAACACCTCTCCTTCGCACAGTATCTGATCAGCCGGCAGCAGATCATCCGGGAATTGCGGATAGGAGACCGTAACCTGGTCGCTCGTACTGCACCCCATGGCGGTTACTTCCACCGTGAAGGTGCCTCCCTGAGCAACTGTATAGGTAGCTGTGGTAGTTCCATCCTGCCAACTGTAGGTACCTCCGGGTACCGAAGCATCCA
>JASBTH010000124.1 GCA_030148525.1 Saprospiraceae bacterium
TACTTCCCTATACGATAATCGCTTTAAGTTAAATGTATTGGAATGCGCAATCCATAAGGCAGCTATTGCACAACAAAAAAACAAAATGATTGAATAGGTGGATAAATAAGTTGATGCTACGCCAAACCAACTGAATAAAATTTCCTCTAATACTGCATATCCGAAAAGTGCCAGGGCGAAATTTGTATTGGGTCGGTTGGTAAATAAAGACCAACCTCCAAATAAAAGTAATAGGCTAATTACTAGTGGTACAAACTGCATGCAATAGTCTAAACTTAAATAGCTTTGCAGCTGAATACTAAAATCCGTTTGTGCTATAAAAATGCCAATAGTTACGAACGCTATTGTTGAGAATCCAGCCCCGATCATCTTTCTCATCTTCATAAATTTTTTCTTTGAAACGCTTCTGTTCTTTGTATTTGCTGCTCTACATCCCATTCTAAAGGGTTTCTTAGATTAGCCAAGCATTGTGCATCTTGACTTGTCAGACTATCGTTTAAAAATTGATCCCTACATAAATGTTGGGCTCAAAAAGAAAGTAGTTTCGCCATCTATCGTCCAACTGCTTAAATCCATCTGGAGCATTATTATCAAACATCCAGTGCTGACAATGGACCTGGGGTTCTAGGAAAAATCGTTTTTTCTTACCGAATGCGATATGGTAGCCTAAGTGGTAGGAGTTATACACTTTAAAACCATTGCCAAGCTTATTACCGTCTAGATCCGAATAGGTTTGAAATTGAGGTAACACTTCGACAGTGGCAAACAGCCCTTTCCATAACATACGTTGGTACGTTATACCTATTCCTGATTCTCGCACGTATCCTGGATAGAATTCACTTTCTGTTTCTAACTTATCCAGAAGACCATCCCACCAGGTGATTCCCATTGGTTGAAACAATCGCCAAGTGGCAAACTTCACACCCACGATGTTTTTATTATCCAGGTTCCGCTTTACATGAAGCTCTATCATTTGTGTACTTTGTCTATCGTGCCAGGAATTCCCGATGGGATCTGTTACAATAAAATATGGTATACTTATCCTGTACTTATGGACTACTCCGTTTTCCTTACCCTCTGACGAGTTAGTTTGAGCAAAAGCACTAAGTGTGCAAAAAAATAAAAGAATGGTTAATAGATTTTTCATGGTAAAAGTTTTTAATGAAAAATCCGATACCTACAAAGCACCTCCCGGTATTATTGGTTTATTTAATGAAGTAGAAAGGAATCATCATCCAATGACTATGTACTCTGCTGTATCGAATTGATATTACAAAGATGTAGTGGAAAGGAGGGAAAATCGTGTTGAAATGTAATTCCGAACTTTTTAGTGAGATTTGAAACCCTTTAAACAAGCTTACATTTGATTTGACTTCACCCAGGCTTTCGGTGTCATTCCTTCAGCTTTTTTGAAGAAGGTATTGAACACCGATTTTGAATTAAAGCCGCTTTCATAGGCTAACGCTAAAAGGGTAAGGTGGCTATTGGCAGGATTTAGGGCCTTCTCTTTGAAGTTTTCCAAACGGAGGGTATTGATGTATTCGTTGAAGTTTTGGCCAATTTGTTCATTCAGCAACCAAGAGAGTTTATTACTGCTAATATTCACGTTTTCGGCTAGCTCCCGCAAGGATAAAGATGGGTTTTGAAACCACTTTTCATGCAGCATTTCTTTTCCCAACATTTCTAAAACCATGTCGATTTCAGCAACGGACATTAAGGCTTTGGGAGGGGCAACTTCTAGGTGTTCTTTTGGGTCTGGTGGTAATAGTTCTTTGCGGAAAGTGGTTTGTAGTAAATTCTGAAAACGCTGATACTGATGTAACGGTTTAAGCAGCGGAATATTCATAAAGTTTATGATTTGACCGGTACGCATCCTGATGTTTTCTTCCAAAAAGTCCAATGCCATTTCATGTTTGTCCAAATGGACCAACAAAAAAAGCTGCCAGGGAAAAAGCGTTCCACCAGAATCTTCTTTTATCATTGAGCTAACCCTGCTGATATCAATATCGATCTCATCTTCTGGATTGACCAACTTGTACAATACCCTGCATTCTTCTGGTCTCTCAGCCAAAGGAGTTTCATCTAAGAAGTCATTTAGTTTTCCGTACTCTTTCGTAAGAATTAAGCAAAGTTGTTTTAATGCGATGGGATGTGTAAAACCTGGATTGATACTCAGGGAGGTCTCTATGCATTCTAAAGCTTTTGTATAATCCTCGTTTAAATAATGAATATTCGCTTTGGTAAAATAATGATTCGGAGATAAAGGGTTAATTTTTAAAATATTGTCGGCATGCCATAGTGCTTTTTCGAAAAATCCTACTGCTGTATACAATTCGCATAAACCTTCTTCTGCTTCTGTATAGGATGGATTAAGCTCAATTGCTTTTTGAAAAAACGTATGCCCATTGATGAAATCCCATTGACCCCAAAAAAGCAGTGTCGCTTTACCAAAATACCCTATGTAGGATTTTTTGTCCAGCTTAAAACCTTTGCTGAGGTATTCTTTTGACAACTGTAATAATGCTTTATTATTCCCCCAGGATCCGTACATGGCATAACTATAACCCAAACCAAAGTAGGGCAAAGCAAATGAGGGGTCTATTTTTATACATTTTTCATAGAGATCTACTGAATTTCTGATGCCGGCACCATCCCACATTAAATGCTGATAACGACCTTTAAGATAAAGGTCATAGGCTTCCATATTTTGTGTAGGCTCCTTAATTAGGTGTTCCTGAATATTGAGGTGACCAAAATTTTCCCGGATCTTGTCAGCAATTTGTACACTTATTTCATCTTGTATAGCAAATATATCTTCCAAATCCCGATCGAAATTTTTTGACCAGAAGTGAGTACCGTCATTAGTACTGATCAACTGCGCGGTAATGCGAACCCTGTTTTTGGCTTTCCGGACGCTCCCCTCCAAAACAGTACTTACCCCTAACTGATCACCAATGGTTCGCACATCTATATTTTTATTCTTAAAGGCAAAAGAGGATGTGCGGGCAATGACTTTCAAGCCCTCCACGGTGGTTAGGGCATTGATTATTTCTTCCGTAATGCCATCGCTGAAGTATTCGTTCTCCGGGTCGACACTCATGTTGACAAAAGGGAGAACCACAATGGATTTGCTGGATGATGATGTGGGCAGGTGATTGCTCATTTTCTGCTATACGTAATGAGTGCTTCTACGAAAATCCAAAATAGAATTCATAATGCCTGGCAACAGTACACCTACAAGCTCTCACTCCGACGGCTCGGCCAGGTGTCGGTCAAAGTATTCGATTATCTTGCCAAACAGGTAGCGGTTGTAATTCCGCTCACGGCTCCATCCATGCGTCGCACCCGGTGCGAACGCAAAGTCGAAGTCTTTGCCCTGTTTAATCAGTTCTTCAGCTAACACGGCCGTCGTCTTAAATGGTACCACATGGTCCTGCATACCGTGGATGAACAGGAGTTTATCCTCCAGATTCGCCGCATAGTTGATCGCTTTTCGTTCGAAGACCTCCGGGTGTGTCTGCGGGCGACGAACGATCGCGACGTCATCCGTACCAAAGAACTTCGGGTCAACAGCCGCCGCTGCAGCAACCCCCACCTGGAATAAGCCCGGCTTCATCAACAGCGAATAAACGGAGAGTGTGCCACCGTAACTGCTGCCCCAGATGCCGATGCGATCGGGATCGACATAATCCAGTGACTCCATGTAGGCAACGGCACTCGCATAATCCTCAATGTCCTGGTCGGCAAAGCCCAGCAGGAACTCTTCACGGAATGCCCGGCCATAACCGTTGCTACCACGTGAATCCACCTGCACGATGATATATCCCTTCTTGGCCAACAGATGCTGTACGAGGCTATAGTTTCCGGCCCAGCGGTTCCTCGCTGTATTCGAATAAACGGGCCCGAACAGCACCGGATACTTCTTACCGGGCTGCATATTGGCAGGCTTCAGAATCCGG
>JASBTH010000445.1 GCA_030148525.1 Saprospiraceae bacterium
GATAATGAACTTAGTATTTTGACGGCCACCTACGGCTTGTTCCTCATCAACCTGCTGTTACCAGGCTTGTACGGACTCGCCACCGTGGTGCAAATGAACCTGATTAAACCCAATGGACATGACGACTCCACTGTTACAAACCGGCGTCCTGGCACTGACCATGACCATGCTGACGGGCCTATCCCTACCGGCGGAACGCACAACTGACCTTCCCGTGGAAAGCCCTGAGGAATCGGTTAATAAGCAGTACTGCGCCATCGATAATTCTGCCTTTCAACCGGGCGAGGAGCTCACGTACAAAATGTACTACAACTGGAAGTTCGTGTGGGTCTCGGCCGGAGAGGTGACCTTCAAGGTCGATGAAACGCCCAACGGACAGTACCACATCAGCGCCATTGGCTCGACCTACCGGTCGTACGACTCCTTTTTTAAAGTACGCGATAAATACCACAGCTGGCTCGATAAAGAGACGCTACTGCCAAGTGTATCGCTGCGCGACGTGGAGGAAGGCCCCTACCGCCTCTACGATAAGGTGACCTTCGACCGCAACGAACAGGTAGCAAAATCCCTGCGGGGTAAGTCCAAAGATGTGGCCAAAACCAAGGAATACCAGGTCGAGCAGTGCATCCACGATATACTTTCCATCATCTACTTTACCCGTAACCTCGACTTCGGTCAGATGAAAGAAGGCGAAGCCTTTCCCATCAAGATCTTCATCGATAAAAAGACCTGGCCCCTGCAGGTAGTCTACAAAGGAAAAGAGGAAAAGAAACGCGTGCGTGGCCAGGGGAAATTCGATACCATGATCTTTTCACCGGAGGTCATCGCCGGTAACGTGTTCAACGAGGGTGCCGAGGTGAATGTCTGGGTAAGCGATGATAAAAACCGTATTCCCCTGCAGGTGGAATCACCACTGACCGTGGGTACCGTCAAGGCCGTCCTGAAAGACTATAAAGGGTTGAAGCACGAACTGACGTCTGCTTATTAAAACCACTAAGGCACAAAGGAGACTAAGTAAGGTTGCGTTTTTTGTGTGCACCTAAGTGAACTTAGTGTCAAAGTGGTAAGAAAACGCACTCTGGACTATTCTAATAAAAAGAAATACGGCGGTATGGTCTTATTTTAATCCCGTATATTATGAGGCGTCCTCCGGTTCAACAACCATGGACCGTCCGCCGAAGCCCGCAAGGGCGAAGGCGGCCCCCCACACCTCACACCTCAAACCTCAAACCTCAAACCTCAAACCTCAAACCTCAAACCTGATATGAAACTCCTCCGCTACCTCTTCTGGATCCTCTTACTAGTTGCCATGTTTGCGCTGGGGATTTTCGTGTCCCGCTCCTTTGATTTTGGTTGGGAAAAAGAAGAGCAAAAGGACAGCACGGTCCTGCTGGAAAAGATCAAAACGGTAGCCAAGCTGGTCACCGTTGAGGGGTATTTTTCGGAGCTGTACAACTACAAAGACTACGTTGGGTACGATTGGTGGATCTTTCGCAAAAAGGCCATCCTGCGGGTGCAGGCTAAGGTGTCGGTCGGCTACGACCTCAGCAATCTGGAACTGGATGTGCGGCCCGATGAAAACCTCCTCATCGTACGCAACATACCATCCGACCCCGAGATCATTTCCATTCAGCACGACATCGATTACTACGATCTCTCCGAGGGTACCTTCAACTACTTCGACGAGAAGGATTATACCCAACTCAATAAGGATGCCCGCGATTTTATCGAGGCCAAAGCCAAAGAGAGTGAGCTCATGGACAAGGCCCGGGAACAGGGCGTTCAGATACTGGACGTGATCCGCTTTATGGCCGAGAATGCCGGGTATCGCGTCGAATTCCAGAGTCCGCGCGGTCAGCTCTACGAGCTTCAGCCCGACTCCTTACTCCTAAACGATTGACAGCCAACCGACAGTTCGCATCACTGCTAACAAAACATTAAGAGGGTAGCGGGCGACCGTTCAAAAGAAAAAACCTACTTTTAGGGGAAACCCAAAATGAATTCCCGACGGCTTTCTCGAAGTCGCGCGGGAATTACTTACTTTTGCCAGGAAGCGACAGATAACCGGACGAGCATTCTATGCTGATAACCCGCTCGCCGAATTATGATAACAGCAAATTATCCAATTCTATGAGCCAACCTCGTACGTTTGATTACGACCAGCAGCCTCACTTATTCGGGCACCCGGTCGGACTGTATATCCTTTTCTTTACGGAGCTGTGGGAGCGTTTTTCGTACTACGGAATGCGAGCCATTCTGGTGCTTTTTCTGGTATCGGAAACAAGTGGTGATAATCCTGGCTTCGGATGGACAAACTCCGAAGCCCTCGTTTTATATGGTTGGTATACCATGCTTGTTTACCTGGCGTCTATTCCCGGGGGTGTCATTGCCGACCGTTTGCTGGGGCAGCGAAAAACGGTCATGCTGGGGGGAGCACTCCTGGTGGCCGGGCACGGCACCCTGGCTTTACCGGGCGTAGTAGCTTTTTATATCGGGCTGGGCCTGATCGTACTCGGGGTAGGTTGCCTGAAACCGAATATCTCCACCATGGTGGGCGGCTTGTACAAGCCCGGCGATGATCGTCGTGACAAAGGGTTCACTATTTTTTATATCGGGATCAATATTGGTGCCTTTTTGTCAGCACTAATCGTAGGTTACGTAGGCGAGCAAATTGGTTGGCATTACGGCTTTGGTCTGGCCGGAATCGGCATGTTGATCGGTCAGTTAGTGTACGTGTGGGGACAAAAATACCTGACCGGTATTGGTGACTTTATCGGAACGGCCGACTCCCCGGATAACGAAGCCTTCAACCGGCCACTCACAAATATTGAGAAAGACCGGATGAAGGTCATGTTTCTGTCCTTCCTGTTGATCATTGTATTCTGGGGTGCTTTCGAGCAGGCTGGTGGCCTGATGAATCTCTACGCCGAACAAAAGACAGACCGCATGCTGATGGGCTTCGAGGTTCCTGCCTCCTGGTTCCAGTCGGTTAATGCTTTCTTCATTATTACCCTGGGTACAGCCGTGGCCAACTTCTGGTACCGGTGGAAGCACAAAGGGCACGAAGGCTCTTCCCTCTTTAAAATGGCCTGGGGCGTAATGATCATGGGTTGGGGTTTTCTCTTTATGTCAGCTGCTTCGCTGCAATACGAATCACAGGGGGCTGCCGCCATGTATTGGTTGGTATTTGCCTATTTGCTCCATACCATTGGTGAACTCTGTGCCTCGCCGGTAGCGCTGTCTTTTATCACCAAATTGGCTCCGGTTAAGTACGCATCCTTTATGATGGGTGCCTATTTTGCGGCCACTGGATTAGGCAATAAGGTAGCCGGCCTGGTAGGCGAATACGCTCAGGATGCAGGGGAACTGGAAATATTCACGGGCATCGCTATTTTCTGTACCGTCGTTGGCTTGATCGTTTTGGCCCTGCTTAAGCCGCTCAAGCGTCTGACGCACGGTGCTGAGGAACTGTCATCCGCTGATCCCGATATAGCTGCCGGCTACGAACTGGCCGACGAAAAGCTCCAGTAGTTTTTTGCCGAAAGGCTTAATAGCGGTGAGGTTGAGCGAATTACTAAATGGAGATTGTTTCAACCCCACCTTGTATTTGGTACAGGGTATATGGTAATTGGATAAACGGAAGTCTATATACTCTGCTTTGTGGTTGGGTGCTCATAGTAACGACCTTACGAAAGCCTTATGCAATAAAAGGCCGCATGGCCGCTAAACTATAAACAAAACGTATGCAATTCGACCTGGCTCTGACCCTGCTCATCATCGGATGGGCCTTCGTATTGGTGTGGGTACCACTCATTATCCGGAGTAACCGAAAGATCCACCCGCGTGCGCTATTCACCCTATTTTTTGCCGAAATGTGGGAGCGCTTTTCCTACTACGGGATGCGCGCCATCCTGACCCTCTACATGGCCAAAGTGCTGTTCATCGATATGGGTGACGACCTCGCCCGAACCAAGGCCATCGGTATTTACGGGGCCTACACGGCCATGGTGTACCTCTTTCCGGTACTAGGTGGCCTGGTGGCCGACAAGGTCTTCGGCTTCCGCAAATCCATCCTTTGGGGTGGCAGTCTCATGGCGCTGGGGCACTTTACCCTCGCTCTGGCCGGTATACCGGCGCTGGAGTCCATCGTGCTGATCTTCTACGTGGGCCTCTCGCTCATCATTGTGGGTAATGGCTATTTCAAGCCCAATATTTCGAGTTTCCTCGGAGAGTTTTACGACAAAGACGATGCCCGAAAGGATGCCGCCTTCTCCATTTTCTATATGGGGGTCAATGTAGGCTCTCTGCTGGCGACCCTCACTTGCGGCTACGTAGCTGAGCGCATCAACTGGCACCTGGGCTTCGGTCTGGCCGGGTTCGGTATGGTGCTCGGCCTGATCGTATTCTGGTACGCCGTTCGGAGCGGACGCTTCGAAGAAAAGGGCCTCGAGCCTGATCCGGAAGATGCACGTTCCTCCTGGAAGTTTGGCCTTAGCAAGAATGCCATCGTTTACATAGGTTCCATTCTCTTCCTGCCCATCGTGGTACTCTTCCTCGATCTGGATACGGTACTGTCGGCCATCCTGTCGATTGGCAGCTTAGTGGTGCTGGGCTATTTCGTTTTTTATGCCCTTACGGCAAAAGACAAAGCGGAAGG
>JASBTH010000454.1 GCA_030148525.1 Saprospiraceae bacterium
GGATCATGAAGCAATTCGACAATGCGGTAATCCTGGTGGATACCCTTAGTCGCCAACACCGGATCAAGCGGGCTACGGTGAATATCCGCGGCCGAAAAGACTATACAGCCTCCGGCTTTTACGAATACAATATTGGCAAAAAAGAACAGGAAATTGAGTTCAGCAATATCGTCGGTAGCCGGATCGGGAAGGGTAGCTATTCTGAGAAGCGCACCGCCACACGTGCCCAGGGCGAAGTCACCGAAGCCGATAGTTTCCTGATCGATCAGAAAACCAGTTTTTACGGTACGATCAGCCTGGCTTCCGAAGACATCAACCTGGACTTCGACGGCTACGGGCGCCTGGAAGTTCCCAAACTGCCCAACCGCTACTGGTTCCGGGTGCGTTCCAAAGCCGATAAGAACAACCTGGCGATCGAGTTTGATGAGCCCAAAACCTACGATGGTACTCCATTGTCGACCGGGCTTTTCCTGAGTCGGGAAATGGCCATTATGTATCCAAGTGTGATGATGCCCCTGTATTTCCGGAAAGACCGGCCCGTTTTTCCGGTATCCGGCGTATTTGTGTACGATAAAAAAGAAGATCAATTCCGCTTTGGGGATTCCACCAAAGTACTTCATAATGACTACCGGGGGAATCAGTTGACCCTGGATAATAAAACGGGCACCGTCACTGCTGATGGCACCTTCAATCTTGGTGAAGGCCTGCAGTTTGTCGGGATCGATGCGGTGGGAACGGCGTCCACACAGTTTCAGGATGTTCCGGATAGCCTGATCGCACAAACGCCTCCGGCACCTGTCGACGGGGAATTTACGGCCGGAGTGACTTTCCCCATCCCGGATAAACTCCTGAAGGCGGTGGAGAATGAGATCCAGGCAGCCAGTTTTGGTGGCAACGCCATCCCTTATCTCAGTGATATCGATCGGTATAAAAAGGACTTCACCATGCTGTTCCCTCCCGGTAAAGACCTGACCGAGGCCTTACAGCTTCTGGGTGGAGGCGTTTTCTCGCTTCCGCCGAAAAACAATCCTTATACCTTCCTGTTTACCGGCCTGGAAATGACCTGGGATAAGGATTTTCAATCGTTTGTGACCACGACCCCCAAGGCGGGGCTGGTAAGTATGAGCGGGCAACCGCTGAACAAGCAACTGGAGATCTTCATGGAGATCAAAATGCCGACTAACGGAGATGATCGCCTCTACTTTTACATTAAGCTGCCCAATAGCATCTATTACTATTTCGGGTACAAGCAGGGTATTCTGGAGATCAACTCCAATGACAATCGCTTTATGGATATCGCCACCGACCTCAAAAAGGGCGACCTGATCCAGAAAATGGGTAACGGGGAGACCTTTGAGATCCAGGTACAGGAGGCCGGCCGGGCCACCATGTTCCTGCGTCGGGTGCAGGCTGCGGGGCGGTAGGATTACGGCTCACGGCCCAAGGTCCACGGCTCAAGGTTCACGGCTTACGGCTCACGGTTCACGGCGTGAGTTGGAGAGTTGGAGAAAGGGAGAATGGGATCCCGATGAGAAAACATTCCTGTAGAGACGCGATTTATCGCATCTTTGGTTTTTTGGACGGATCCACGTCTTACGTCTCATTATGATCGCATTTGATAATGCCGCCGCTTCAGCGGTGGTGCTTAGCGTGCATACACATTGCAACCTACCAAATTTAGTGTTGGTGCGTTGGAACAATCCTCTGGATCGAACAGCCTGGGGCTCCCCTCCCAAGCTGAAGCTTCGCACAGGCTGGTTGCCTAAACTGAACCCAAACAGCCGCTCAAAAAACAAAGCCAATAGAACCCCTGTGTATACTGAAATATCACTCAAAAACTAATATATTCGCAGGTGTCCTTTCCGTATTCTTTTGCCGAAAGGCAAGAATTTATTGGTATAATTATAGCACTAACCACAAGTTTCCCACAGTATGAAAAAATGGTTTCGCCTCACGTGCTGGCTATTGGTCATTTTCGGTCTAAGCCCTGTCCAATCTCAATCTACTCTTCCCGATCTGTATACTACAGATAGCATTCAGGAACTCGAAATTCGCTTTGCCGAAGATGATTGGCGGTTTGTGCTGGATTCTCTGCGCTATAACGGGGATGAAATGCTGGAAGGGGACCTCACCTTAAACGGTCAGTCATTTCCGGGGGTAGGGGTACGGATACGCCGTTCACGGGCCTTTAAGCCCGGAAATAAACGCAACAGTCTGCACATTCAGCTCAACTACACCGATGCGGATCAAAACTACCAGGGGTATACGGCCCTGAAGTTATCGAGTGCATTGCGCGATCCCAGCCTGGTACGGGAAGTGCTGGGTTACGAGATTGCCCGCGATTACATGCCGGCCCCCAAAGCGAACTACGCCAAGGTGCTGGTCAATGAGGAATACTACGGGTTGCTGGTAAATATCGAGGCCGTGGACAGTCCCAATTTCTTGGAGCGTTACTTCCCCAATACGCAGGGGGCATTATATCTGGCTGATCCTCCACGTGATGAGGAGAATATTCCCCAACCCTGTAAAGGAGGAGTCTATACAGGACTTATTTACGATAATTCCATGGCCTGTTACGAGGCATTTTTCCGCATTATCAAAGGCGTTGGCTATGGCCCCGTGCGATCACTGGCCGATGCCTTGGAAACCGATGTGACCAATATCGGCAACGATCTGGATGTGGACCGGACCCTCTGGATGCATGCTTTTAATAATGTATTGGTAAACCTGAGCTCCTATTCGGGGCAAAACAGTCCGAATTACCTCTTGTACATACCCGATGGTAATCCCGCCAGTCCTCTGATTTGGGATTTGAACCTGGCTTTTGGGAGTTTCAAGAATACGGGCATGGGCTCCGACCTTAAACAACGGGAATTGATCGAGCTCGACCCACTATTGCATGCCGACAGCCGTGCCAAGCCGCTGATTAATAAGCTGTTGGCCGACGAAATGAATCGCAAGGTGTACCTCTCGCACTTAAGGACCATCCTCAACGACTGGTTGGTAAGCGGAGTGGCAACACAGCGGGCCCGCGAGTTGCAGGAGTTGATCAAGATACCCCTGCTTACTGACCGCAACCGCTATTACAACAGCGATGAGTTTGACGTAAGTCTTGAAAAGACCATCGGTAAACTCAGTAAGATTCCGGGGCTTGCGAGCTTCCTGGATGCACGGGGCAGTTGGTTGAAAAAGACAGACGAAATGCTGGTCAATCCACCGAATATTGGTCGCATCACCTATAAAGAACGCGAGCAATTTTCCCGGGACAAGATAGAAGCCTTCCATATTCAGGTGCCCCTGGACCGCTTTACCAAGAGGGTTCGCATTGTATATCGCTTCGAAGGAGAGGGGCCTTTTCAGACAGCCAATATGGTAGATGACGGCAGCCAATTCGACGAGGAAGCCGGTGATCAGGTGTTCGGTATTATCCTGGACCCGCCTTCCGGCAAAAAAACCCTGGAGTTCTACCTGCTGGCCGAAAATGCCAGAGCAGTGTCCTTTTCTCCGGTTCATTACGTAGCGGAAATGCATACGGTCTCGCTGGACGACCTGAATTGATTTTTCTTACTTGCAAACCAAGAATCGATGAATAGGCTGCGCTGGCTGTTGTGGATTTACCTGTTACCGATCACGACCATATACGCCCAGAGTGATCTGTACGATACCGATCACATTACCGAAATCAAAATATTTTTCGCAGAGGATAATTGGGCTGAGATTCTGGAAAAGTACAAGCAAGATCCCGATGAGCCACGATTGACGGCCGACATGGAGGTGGATGGCAGGCGTTACCGGGCCGTAGGCGTGCGCTATAAAGGCAACTCGTCCTTTAATGCCGTTCACCGAAAAGGTCACCAAAAGCTACCCTTTAATATTAAGATCGATGACCTGATTGATGATCAGGTACTCCCCGGCGGATACGATAAGCTGAAACTATCCAATGGTTTTCGCGATCCGAGTTTCCTGCGGGAAATTATGGCCTACGAAATAGCTCGGCAATACATGCCCGCATCCCGCGCCAATTTCGCTCGTGTGTACGTG
>JASBTH010000459.1 GCA_030148525.1 Saprospiraceae bacterium
ACGCGACGAACTCAACGCCTATCTGAAACCCCACGGCCTCTTCTTCGGCCCCAACACCTCTACCGCCAATCGCTGTATGCTGGGCGGCATGGTCGGCAATAATTCCTGCGGCACCACTTCCATCGTGTACGGGTCGACCCGCGACCATGTTCTGGAATTGGAAACCGTACTCAGTGATGGATCAATCGCTACCTTCGGTACCCTGGATGAGGCTGGCTTTCGCCAAAAAATGGAGGGCTCTGCTCTGGAGAATAAGGTCTACCAGCAGATTTACGAGGCCCTGCAGCAACCCGACCGGCAGGCGGAGATAAAGCGCGAATTCCCTCGCCCCTCCATCACCCGCCGCAATACCGGATACGCTATCGATCTGCTCCTGCAACAGCAACCCTTTTTGCCGGAAGGCAGCCCCTTCAACTTTGCTACCCTACTGTGTGGCTCCGAAGGGACCCTGGCTTTCACGACCTCCATTAAATTGGCATTGCAACCCCTGCCATTGCCCGTCGACGTAGTCATATGCGCCCATTTTAACTCCGTGGCCGAATCGCTGCGAGCCGTGCAACTGGCCATGACCTACCACCCCACTGCCTGTGAACTGATGGATAAGGTAATCCTGGATTGCACCCGCGATAATCCCGAACAGGAGCGCAATCGCTTTTTCCTGGAGGGCGATCCGGCAGCCGTTCTAATGATCGAATTCCGGGGTGAAACGGAAGCCGAAGCCCGGCAGCAAGCCAAAGCGCTGGTAACGGCCCTCGATACCGATCAGCTGGGATATGCATTCCCCATCGTCAGTGCGCCCGATACGACCCGCATCTGGAACCTGCGAAAGGCCGGCTTAGGGTTATTATCCAACGTGAAAGGCGATAAAAAACCGGTGGCCTGCATTGAAGATACCGCCGTCGATATTCGCGACCTGCCGGAATACATTGAGGAATTCGACCAAATGCTCGATGGGTACGGACAACGGGCCGTGTATTACGCCCACGCCGGCGCCGGAGAACTCCACCTGCGCCCCATGCTCAACCTGAAGGACAGGAAAGACCGCCAGCTCTTTCACGACATCACCGAAGCTACGGCCCACCTCGTGAAAAAGTACGGTGGCTCGCTCAGTGGCGAACATGGCGACGGACGGGTACGGGCCCCCTTCCTGCAGTACATGGTGGGCGAGCGCAACTACCAATTGCTGCGCCAGATCAAAGAGACCTGGGACCCGCTCTACATCTTTAATCCCGGTAAGATTATCGATCCCGAACCGATCAACGAAGACCTGCGGTACGAGTCCGATCAACCCGAGCGTTCCTTCGACACCTTTCTCGACTGGTCAGAAGATGGCTCCATCCTCCTGGCAGCCGAACGGTGCAATGGCTCGGGCGATTGCCGCAAACTACCCCTTTCTGGCGGAACCATGTGCCCCAGCTACCACGCCACCCGGGATGAAAAACACACCACCCGCGGTAGGGCCAACATCCTGCGTGAATGCCTGACCCGCAGTGAAGGCCCCAATCCATTCGACCGGGAAGAGCTGGCGGAAGCCCTGGATCTTTGCCTTTCCTGCAAAGCCTGCTCCTCCGAATGCCCGTCTACCGTGGACATGACCGCCATGAAGGCTGAATTCCAGTACCAATATCAAAAAGAACACGGGATATCCCTGCGTACCCGTGCGATCACCAATATCGCCCAACTGAATAGCTACGGAATGGCCTTCCCCTGGCTTACCAACCTGTTCCTGCGCAGTGCTCTGGGCGGTGGCCTGTTAAAGCGGGTGATTGGCATTGCCCCGCAGCGATCCCTGCCTCCCCTCAGCCCGTTTAGCCTCCGACGGTGGCACCGCAGGCGTTCCCGCAGGTTACAACCAAAGGGTCCGGTGAAAGGGACGGTCTATTTCTATGCCGATGAATTTACCAATTACAACGATGCGGTCATGGGGCGCAAAGCCATTTTATTACTGGTTGCGCTGGGGTACCGGGTCGAGGTGCCCCCCTTAGAAGAAAGTGGCCGCGCTCATCTATCAAAAGGCCTGCTGGAGAAGGCCCGTGATCTGGCTACCGAAAATGTACGTATCGCCGGCCCGCTGGTAGATTTGGAGCACCCATTAGTGGGTGTCGAACCATCCGCTATTCTTTCTTTTCGGGATGAATACCCGCGTCTGGTTCCCGGGGAGCTGCGTGCCGAAGCGCGGCGCATCGGGCGGCATTGCCATACCGTAGAGGATTTCCTCGTACGGGAATTCCAGAAAGGGAACATCAACCCGGGCCAGTTTACGGAGGCGAAAGCCCGGGTCCTCGTACATAGCCACTGCCACCAAAAGGCCATCGACGGCCATGCGGAACCGGTTTTGGCCCTGAGCATACCGGAAGGATACCATGCCGAATACATTCCGGCCGGTTGCTGCGGTATGGCCGGATCGTTTGGGTACGAAAAAGAGCATTACGACCTCAGTATGACCATTGCCAACCAAACCCTGCTACCCCGAATTCGGGAGGCCGACGAACAGACAATCATCGCGGCTCCCGGCACCAGCTGTCGGCATCAGATTTACGATGGTACGGGCAGGAAAGCCCTGCACCCCGTGGAAATTCTGTACGATGCCCTGCGCCCTGCCAGGGGGATCGATCCCGGTAAAAGAAGTTAGGGGTACGCACTTCGTTGGTGTATTCCCGGTGAAAAACGCCAGTGGCCGACCCCGATACAGGCGGGACGATCCAGTTCCAATCAGCCTGAACGGCCCTGCCCTGCCGGTCTTCCACCTCCTCAAAGGTTTCGAAGAGGTCGCTGGCGGTATGGTGGTCGAGTATCTTTACCCCTGCCCGCTCAAAGCTAAACAGCACTGCCTGGTTCAAAGCAACCATCGCCTGGTCTTTCCAGAGTGTCCGGGGATGGGAAGTATCCAGGCCCATAATCTCCGCCACCCGCGGTAGTTGATTGTACCTGTGGGCGTCCCCCAGATCCCGGGCACCAATCTCCGTCCCCATGTACCATCCGCTGAACGGAGCAGTAGGGTAACTGAGTCCACCGAAATCCAAAGACATACTCGAAATGGCCGGCAGCGCATACCATTTCAGCTCCAGCTCCCGCAAGCGCGGATAATCGGGATGCCGGATGGGCACCTCCAATACGGCATCTGCGGGCCAGTCGAAACAGACCGGATCCTCTCCGTTCACCTGAATGACGAGAGGCAACACATCAAACCGAGTTCCTTCGCCCCGCCAACCTAACCGCAAACACAGGTCGGTAAACGCCAAATTAGCCGGGTCGCCCAGTATGGTCCCATCTGCCTGGCGGTAACCGGCATAGCCGATCAATTGCTCGTTCCAGATGATCACCTCCGGTGAAAACACGGAGATCAGGGGCCGGATATTCCCCCCGCTGGTAGAGGTGCGGATGTGATCGGTCAGAGCCTCAAAAATAGCCTCTGGTTGCCGCAGGTCACGGCAGTCTTTTAGTTTCAGGGACTTCCAGTAAATGCGTCCGATACAGCGATTGGCATTGCGCCAAGCCATACGAGCCGCTCCTTCCAGCTCCTTTGCTGTGGGGGCATAAGACCCAATCTGGTTCAATTGATCTAATCGCAGAGCCAGCTCTTCGGGTTGTTCCAATTCCCCGTAAAGCTTTCGCAAAAACCGGGCTGCACGCTCGAGGCCATCTTGCCCAGTCGGCATGGTATCTAAACTGTACTTGTGCATACTATTGCTTTCGAAAAAAGAACATTGAAGGTGGTCTTTAGGATTGTTTGACTTTTGTCAAAAGTCAATGGGTAACGTGAGATTGGGGCGCTCGGTTTTGTACAATGCCAATCGTTGTATCGGATACCTAACTTTTATGGTATTTTAACGCCCTGAAAAATTAATCCATCCGCCTCAATTATGAAAAAACAGCTATCACTTCTCCTTTTGGCCGTAAGCCTGCTTTTCAGTTGTAACCAAGAGAAACCCGGCGGTACCTTAGTCACCGAATCCTTCGGCGAAGTGAATGGCCAGGAAGTACAATTATATACCATTACTTTTCCCGGGCAACTGACAGCCCAGGTCACCAACTACGGTGGAATCATCACTTCCCTGCAGGTGCCCGACCGGGCGGGGAACCTGGAACACGTAGTACTGGGTTATGATGATTTAAACAGCTATCAGGAAGGGAGCTATTACTTTGGCGCCCTGATCGGTCGATTTTGCAACCGCATTGACCAGGGCATTTTCGAACTGGATGGCACCTCCTATGAATTGACCGCCAACGATGGTCCAAATCATTTAAATGGAGGTAGAGAGGGATTCGATAAAGTAGTGTGGGAGGAGGTAGATCAACAAATAAACAGAGATGTCATTAGCCTGACATTGCAATACCTGAGTCCCGACGGAGAAGAAGGGTACCCGGGCTCCCTAACCGGCAGGGTCACGTATGTATTTACACCCAATGCTCTCGATATTACCTATCAGGCCACAACGGATAAACCCACCATTGTAAATCTTACCCAGCACACCTACTTCAACCTGTCGGGAAACGCAAAAGAAGACGTGCTGGAACACGAGCTACAGCTTGATGCCACGGCCTTCCTACCAGTTGACAGCACTTTGATTCCAACGGGCGAAATACGATTAGTGCAGACAACACCCTTTGATTTTACCCAACCTAAACTGATCGGACAGGATATCGACCAGGATGACCAGCAAATACTATATGGAATGGGGTACGACCATTGTTGGATACTTGACGGCGGCATTACCAACACCCCACGCCCGGTCGGTAGCCTTTTCCATCCGGGAAGTGGCCGCAAGATGGATATTTTCACCACGGAGCCAGCCCTTCAGGTGTATTCCGGCAATTTTCTCGACGGACCTATTCGGGGCAAGGATGACCAGGTATACGATACACGATACGGCCTGTGCCTGGAGACACAGCACTATCCCGATTCGCCCAATCAACCGGATTTTCCGAGCGTCGTGCTGCGACCCGGTGAGGAGTATACGTCGCAGACGACCTACGTCTTTTCAGTGGAGGAATAGTCGGACTGCTTCCTGTTTCTGTTGCGAAAACCTCCCTCCTGGCATGGGAATTTGTCGATTCGCAACAGAAACAGGAAGCGGAATAGGTGGAGCAAAGGTCCTATAACCTGGTATGCGAGCGGAAGTATTCTTTCCTGCCAATAAACAAACGGCCGTTAGTACTTTTCTATAGTAACCCCAACACTCCGACCAATATGAAGCGATTAAAACTACTGTGGAATATAGTCAAGCAGGCCGTACTCCAGTTTTTCCAGGACCGTTGCCTGAAACACAGTGCCGCTCTGGCTTACTACACCATCTTTTCCCTGCCATCCATGCTGATCATTATTATTACGGTGGGCGGCTATCTATATGGTGAAAAAGCCCTCCAGGGTGAATTATTTCACGTTATCGATAACTATGCCGGGGCCAAAGTGGCCGGTCAGATCGAACAGGTATTGGCCAACCTGCAGGTCCGGGGCAACAACATCTGGGCAACCATTATCGGAGTCGGCACCCTTTTGTTTGCGGCCACCGGTATTTTCGGTCAGATCCAGGATTCCATTAATCAGATCTGGGGACTGCAGACCAAACCCGAGAAGAGCTGGTTGATCCTGATCCTCAAGCGCCTTACCTCTTTTTCCATGATCTTGGTACTTGGATTCATTTTATTGATTTCGCTTACGCTAAATACCGTATTAGAAGTGCTGATGGATCGGCTGAAAGCTAATTTTTCCGATCAGGTCATTGACCTTGTTTACTACGGCGAGTATTTGGTGGGATTTATTATTATAACCCTTTTGTTTCTCCTGATCTTTAAGATCCTGCCCGATGCGACCATTAAGTGGCGACATACCTTGGTAGGTGCGGTTATTACGAGTGTTCTTTTTCTCATTGGAAAAAGTATTATCGGCACCTACCTCACGGATACCCGCTTGATCTCTGCTTACGGAGGCACCAGCTCACTGATCGTACTATTGATTTGGGTGTATTATTCCTCGGTCATCCTGTTCCTGGGAGCGGAAATAACCCTGGCTTACGTGCTGCAGACCGGTGTCAGGATCGAACCTAATCAGTATGCCACTTTTGTGGAATATGTACGGGTAGAAAAGGATGGGGTGGAATCGGGCAAAAAGGAGGAGTGAATTACGGAGCTGATTACGAAGTAAAATATACTGCGCAGGAATCACCCAATTTGAAACACACCCTATAATCCTTTTATCAGTTTGTACGGTCTGTTCAAAGACTGACCTCCCGATCGTACTTCCAACCAATACAACTTGCTTTGGAGATGGCTGATATCGACCCGAAACGACTGCGGACCACTGCTCAAATACCCTATCCTCTTATGCAATACCCGGCGGCCGGTTAGATCGTAGAAGACAATCTGCACTTCACCTGGCGCAATCAGGTCGAGCTCGAAGGTTAAGCTGGTGTGGGCAGGATTCGGAAACACCCTCCAGTCGGAAGTAGTCTTTTCGGGTTGTGGAGGTGCGGATACTACGGGATCCCCGCAGGGAACAATGCCCACGTCGGGACGCTCCTCTTCGGTAAAACCGATACTCCGCCCGGATCCCCGGGCGGGACTATTGGGTCCCAAAAAGTACTGTTCTCCCCGTTGCATGACCAGCGGATCAAGTCCTGTATCAGACTGATGTGCGAAGGGAGCCGACAGGGTGTCCTGTTCAATATAGCCGTACACATTGTACCGGCTGTTTACCAGGACACGTTTTCGGTCCGGATCATCAAACCAAACGTCGGCATTGGCATTGCCCCACAAGATGGAATTGGCCATTTGGACGTGGACCAGGGAATCAGCTCCCGATGAATACACCATGCCGTAACCGGATTCGATAGGTTCTGAATCAGAGGTAGCAGCAGCATTATAGGCGATCAGGGAATGTAACACCTTGAGGTTGGACAGATTAGCCTGCTGACTGACTAAGAGGCCAGTTCCCGCATTATGGGCAATTGTCGAGTTGATCAGGATCACATCCGAGATCAGTGTAAAGTCGCCATCAACGTATTTGACAACGGCGGAGGTACGGCCGGCTTGATTACCAATAAAAGTGGTGTTAGCAATTAATAATTGAGCCTTGGATAAGTAGCTGGTATACTGGACCGCCTCTCCTTTCCCACCCTGCAGAATAAATCCATCCAGTATGAGGGACGAAGAGTTTCCGGAGGATATGAAGTAGTGGAAAACGGGATTTTTCCCATTCCCATTGAGGATAGTTTTATATCGGCAGTGGTCCCTTTCGGAAAAATCGGCCTTCCAGCCGCCCTGGATCAACACCCGGGGTGATTCGGCATAAGCTTCGTGGCGGTAATTCAAATCGTATTCTCCTTCCGGAATGCGCAAGACTGACCCTCTGGGCGCCATACGGATGAACGTTTCCAGGGACTGGTCACCCCTATAATCCAATACCAGGGGTTGATCGGGCACCTGAGGGTGACTCCCCAGGTAGTATTCGTATAAATTACAGACTCCGTCTTGATCCGGATCAAGCCAGGCATCTTTGGGATCATTCTCATCGAGATTGCGATGGTATTCCCAGGCGTTGGGCATGGCATCCCGATCACTATCCCAGTCTTCCAATTGACCATTCAGGTCTACCGGGCAAATGAATAACAGGTTACTGAAAACGATGATTGGCAGCACTGACCTCACCATGGCAGGAAGGGTACGTAAACAGTTGATAATCTCCAATACCTTTTTGGCGAAAGCCAAAGCAGTACCGGCAGTATACACAAAGGTAGGCACTAGCTCCCTATGATTGGATGGATAGAACAAGCCTAACAAAAAATTAATATGCCCCATATTTTTCCGTAAAACAGATTAGCTCGTTCTTGCGGAAAAGATATCTATGGATTTTTATGCAATCATTGGCTGGGTGGGGGCTGTGTCGTACATTCTGGCCTATTTCCTGTTGGTCATCAAGGTTTTATCAGCCGAACAGGCGACCTACCATGCAATGAATGCTTTCGGAGGTATTTGTCTGGTAATTAACGCCCTGGTCCTTTCGGATATGCCCAATATTGTAGTTAATGCGGTTTGGGGAGGACTGGCTTTTTTTGCTTTAGCAAAAATCATGCGGCTGCGGATTGCTAAATCGTAGTATCCTGGCTTTGGTAGTCAAATTCAAGCATGGAAATAGCCAGGCGTTTATAGGATGCCAACCGCCTTTCAATCTCCTCCTTATCGTCCACCAATCCCAGGTAATAGTAAGCCCCATCCACCAGGGCAAAAATATTGTTGGATAACGCACTGGTATCCGGGTGATCCAACACGCCATTCTCCACGGCTTCGTCCAGGGCCTTTTTCAGAGTAAGGTGCAGTGTATCGTGTAGCTGCTTAAAGCTTTCGCGAAAGGTTTTATTGCGGTACACCTGAGCGTAGAAGCTGTAGAACACACCATCATCAAAAAGTCGGTTCCATTTTCTGGAGAACAGGTTTTCGATCAACTGGATCAGCTTTTCCCGGGTATCCAACACCGCACCGTTCACCCGGTATATCTTCAGGTAACGCTCCAGTATGAAGTCATTAAGGGCGACCATCAATTCCTCCCGGGTTTTAAAATAATGCATCACCAGGCTGGGATTGATCTTAGCATAATCGGCCACTTTTGAAATCGAGGCATTCTCCAGGCCTTCCTTCTTAGCTACTGCGTAAAAAGCCTTAATAATTTCCGCCTTTCGTTGTTCCCGGATACTCTTCTTTCCCACAATAGGGTACAATTTGTTATTCCAGCAAATGCTGGCCCTTAAACAGATAAAAATAAGGTTTTAAAGCCACTTTCCCGCCTTATCTGCACCACTCATTCCGCCCCGGGTTCCACCACCAATCGGGGGACAAATAAACCAAATTTCACGGAATAGTCATTCAAAAAAAGCTTCGTTCAGCCAGCTGAAAACCATTGAATGACCATTCAAAAAATTCACAGTCAGTTAACCGAAACTTAACTGAATGACCATTCAAATTTTTGCCTAAAGGGCGAAATTACCCCCTGAAACTATTTAACAAAAAACACGTGCAATGAAAACTCCTAAAGCACTCACTACCAATCTTTTGTTTTCCAAAAATTGGTTGACAGCTTTTGCTCTTTTCCTCGTCAGTGCCCTTGGCCTCGGCGCTCAGGAGGCGACATGAAAGGTCACCGGCACCGGTTTGGCCCAGCCGAATACAATACCGCCCAGCAATAACAGTACGCCCGGCACCAGCAGTGTGCCGATCGGATCCACGTGTTTGATCGGATTCAGCGTCAACCGTCCCATC
>JASBTH010000462.1 GCA_030148525.1 Saprospiraceae bacterium
CCCTGTACACAACTATTTCGTGTTTTTACTCATTTTTTTTTTTTGCATCCTCCCCCCCCGGCGCAACCTCCCCCAAAACACTAATTCGAGACGGTTTTATTCAGATCGGAATATCATGCTATGACATAACGATTTGAGTATCCCGGGAGCATCCGCTGCGGCGGTGCTCCTTTTTGGTGCGCGATCCTCCGGATCGCGGGTCAATAATCAATGATTTTTCGTATAAACCTGGATTTTGAATTGAAGCATGGAGGGGACGGTCTCGGAGAGATCGCACCTCGGTTGAAATGCAGGATGCCACAAAGATGAAACGACCTCGGTAGTGCCGCGGATCAATAATAATTAAAGCTGATCGGTCTTTTGGACGGCGAACACATTGCGTACCTAGCCCCTCCGTCCGTACGGACTTCAGCGCCCGCGGAACGGCACGCTCGTCAACTTTTCCCTTTACGTTTCTACCCATATTTTGCTCCTAAAGATGCTTCTGCAGGGGTCCCGTTAGGGACCTGCTGTGGGTAGAAATTAGAATTGGACAATGGAAAACCGTGCCGTTAGGTACGGAATATAAGAATGTATTTTCTTCGGTGAATAAATAATTTTGATCCGCGGCACTACCGGATCGCGAAACGTTGTATCAGGGTAGAGAGCCAAATAGAATGTCCGGGACTATCGAACACCGATTGAATCACTAACTGGAAACGGTGGACATCGGCTTTTCGGAAGACGGATCGTTCTTGCGATGACGAAACCCCGTCGGGAAATACTGTTTGGGCAACTGCGCCTTCCGCGACGAAGGAAGTGTCATCCAGCCCAAACAGTATTTCCCGACAGCCTCCCGCGGTTTTTTGGAAAAAACATCTGGATTTTGTATAATGTATAGGTCAGAAAATCCCTGCCCTTTCGTGCCCCTGCCCCGGCTCCTTTTGGTAACCTGACGACCAAAAGCGGATTATACAACGTTCAAAACCAGATGTTATGAGGTATTTATTGCCTACTCTCTTTGTGCTGACCATTGGCACAACCACTGCCGCACAGGTAGTCACGACTCCCGGTCAAATTGCCATCAATACACCGAATCCGGAAAGTGGTGTTCCACTGCATATTTCCGATAATACAGAAGCGATCCGGTTGGATGGTTCGGCGCCGTATTTAACCTTTTATGATGGGGCTACTTATAATGGCTATTTGTGGTATACCAATGACAGGATGTACATTATTAATCAGCAAAGTGGTGATTTACGCTTGGGTACTAACAGTATTAGCCGGGTTACAATTGAAGAGTCAGGAGATGTGGGAATGGGGACCTTATCTCCTGAATCACCTTTGCACGTTGCGGACGGAAATTTATTTGGTGTCAATCCCAACAGTAACTCCATCTCTATTTTCGAGAAATTTAATGGGAATGGTTACCTGAGTATTCTTACCCCCAGTGATGACCAAAAAGGTATACTTTTCGGGGATGAGAATAACTCAGCTAATGGAGGGATTATCTATAACCCAAACGGTAACGACCGGATGGCCTTTCGCACCAATGGAAATATTACCCGTATGGTAATTGATAATCAGGGGGACGTTGGTATTGGCGAATTTAGCCCGTTACGACCTATCCACGTCAAATCCCGCAATGGCGGTGACGAATACGGTATTATGATAGAGCGGTCGGGCAGTTCTGTTACCTGGGAAATGTCGGTTTTTCAGGGACGATTCAATTGGTTTTATGACGGCGGCCCAAATCCCGTTTCGGCCATCTTTACGGATGGAACCTATTCCACCTCAGATCGTCGCTTGAAGAAGTCTTTCGACATGACCTACCACGAGGTGATGCCCCATATTCGGGAGTTGCCAATCGGTACCTATCAGCTAAAAGCACAACCTGCCGATGACGATCATCGTTCACTTGGATTGATCGCACAGGACATCGTGGATGTTTTTCCGGAAATCGTTCGCAGCACGCCCAACCGTAACGGAGAATATCGCTATGCGGTAGACTACAGTAAAACCGGCGTGATCGCCCTGAAAGGGTTACAGGAAATTGATGCCGAACTGACGTCTGTCAAAAAGAAGAACGATGAATTAACAGCCGAGAACCGGGAGCTCAAAGAGCGCCTAAACCAATTGGAACAAATGGTTCAGCGTCTGGAAGGCATTGTTTTGCCGGAAGGCCAGGAGGCGCCCGGAACCTTTGAGGGCGAAGAAGAAACCACCAGTGGCCATCTGCTGCAAAATCAACCGAACCCCTTCGATGAGGTATCGACTATCCGGTACCGGTTACCGGCAAGTGTGCAAGCTGCAGAACTGCGCATTGTGAACCAGCAGGGGCAATTGGTTCGCCGGATAACTCTGGACAAGGGTAGCAAGGAAGGCCAGGTACAACTCAGGGCGAGCACCCTCGCCGCAGGGACCTATTCCTATTCCCTTTTCGTCGATGGCCGACGCCTGGATACCAAGCAGTTAATCTTGCAGTAAAGGTGTAACTACCGTCGGGAAATACTGTTTGGGCAACTTCATAGTCTTTGAAAAACGAAAAAGCTCTCGCCCATACAGTATTTCCCGACAGTCCACAACGGAGCAAAGGGAAGCAAATTCACGGACATCCCTTGCCCCGGGCCGTAAAATCCCTATCTTTTGCCGAAAGGCGAATACCTTGATCGAAACACCATTACAAGTCTTACAGCGCTATTGGGGCTACGATTCCTTCCGGCCCCTGCAGGAAGATATTATCCAGTCCGTACTCGAGGGGCGGGATACCCTGGCCCTTATGCCTACCGGTGGGGGCAAGTCCATTTGCTTTCAGGTGCCGGCCCTGGCACAGGAAGGAATCTGCATCGTGGTCTCGCCCCTGATCGCCCTGATGAAGGACCAGGTGCAGCAATTGCAGGCCCGCCAGATCCCGGCTGTGGCCGTGTATTCGGGCATGAACTACCGGGAGATCGATCGGCTGCTCGACAATTGCGTGTACGGCAAGGTGAAGTTCCTCTATCTTTCCCCGGAACGGCTGACCACCGAGCTGGCGCGAGAGCGCATCCGGCAGATGCAGGTCAACCTGATCGCGGTGGATGAGGCCCACTGTGTGTCGCAATGGGGGTACGATTTCCGTCCGCCCTACCTGGAGATACCCAAGATCCGGGAGGTCGTTCCCGACGCCCCAACCCTGGCCGTGACAGCTACGGCGACGCCGGAGGTCGTGCGCGATATCCAGGATAAGCTGGCTTTTGGCGAAAGCCAGAGCGGTAAACGGAAAACGGCAGTGTTCCAGAAAAGCTTCGAGCGCGATAATCTCACCTACGTGGTCCGCCAGACGGAGGGCAAGCCCGAAAAGCTGGTGGAGATCCTGCAGAAGGTGCCGGGCTCTTCCGTGGTCTACGCCCGCAGCCGCAAAGGCACCAAGGATATTGCCGGCTATCTGCGCCGCTACCGCATTCCGGCCGATTACTACCACGCGGGTCTCGATATGCCGACCCGCAGCAAGAAGCAGGAGGAGTGGATCCGCGGCGACACCCGGGTGATGGTCGCGACCAATGCCTTCGGGATGGGTATCGACAAATCGAACGTACGCACGGTGGTGCACATGGAATTACCCGATAGCCTGGAAGCTTATTTTCAGGAAGCGGGCCGGGCCGGTCGCGATGGCGAAAAGGCCTTCGCCGTTTTGCTGTACAATCCGCAGGATAAGTCCCGTCTGCAGCGCCAGTTTGAATTGGCCTATCCCGAACTGGACGAAGTGCGTCGGGTCTACCGGGCTCTGGGCAGCTACCTGCAGCTGGCAGTCGGAGCGGGCGCTCACCAGAGCTATGATTTTGATCTGATCGAGTTTTGCCAGCGCTACGACCTGCCGCCCGTACCGGCTTTCAATGCGTTGAGCGTGCTGGAGAAAGAAGGGCTCATCCTGATCACCGAGGCCGTTTTCAATCCCGCCAGCATGAAGATCATGCTCTCCAAGGATGACCTCTACGACTACCAACTCAAGCACCCCAATCTGGATAAGGTGCTCAAGGTGATCCTGCGTTCCTATCAGGGGGCGTTCAGCCAGTACATTCACCTGCGGGAGGGTAAGCTGGCCAATTTCCTGAATACGTCCCGGGAGAAACTGCAGCAAGCCCTGGAGTTGATGCATCGCGATAAGGTGGTGGATTACCGTCCCCAAAAGGAGAAACCACAGTTGATCTTTTTGCACGATCGCCTCGACGCTGATCATCTGGAATTCGATGTACAACGCTACCATTTTCTGAAAAACCGCCACCTGGAGCGCATGCAGGCAGCCATTCGCTACGCCGAGGATCCCACCTGCCGCAGCCAGCAATTGCTGCTCTATTTTGGGCAGGATAACCCGCCGGTCTGCGGCCAGTGCGACGTCTGCCTCACCAATAAAAAACAGTCCCTCAGCCAGGATGAATTAACCCGCTTTCGCAAAAAGATTGGCATGATCCTGCAACGGGAGTCGCTGACTCTGGAAGAGGTGCTTGCTTCCTTCAGCTATAAACAACGACCGCAGGTGCTGGAAACGCTGCAATTTTTGATGGAGGAGGGGATCGTGGAAGAGATTAGTGGGAAGTATGTACTTAAATGAATGCTGAATGCTAAATGATGAATGTTGAATTCAGCATTGGTGCTCGATCCTCCGGATCGAGCGGAGTTTTGGAGCATAGCCGATCAGGAGAAAGACTCTTTCTCGAAAGCACAAAAAAATTGTAGAGACGCGATTTATCGTGTCTACAAGGTGCTCGATCCTTCTCTGGCCGCCGGAACACAGTGAAGGAGGTAGGATCGAGCGGAGTTTTGGAGCATAGCCAATCAGGAGAATGGCTCTTTCTCGAAAGCACAAAAAAATTGTAGAGACGCGATTTATCGCGTCTACTGAGGTATTCGATCCTCTGATGCCGTGCTTCAGGAATCATTTTATTCCATTGTAACCAGAACTTTTTGGTAATGCTCGGAGAGAGATCGCATATTGGAAGAAATGCACAATGCTAATAATTGAAACGACCTCCGAGCTCCTGGATATTATCATTCAATACAGAACCTTGAACCGCGGATTTAGAGGATCAACGTTTCCTACTCCTAAAAAAAATGACATTTCTGAACCGCTACATAACGGGTTGGTCACCGATTGGCTTTAATTGAACAATAAAAGCCTAATTAAAAATTAAACATTATTAATTTCTCCTAATCCCTGGTCGATCCTCTAGTGCCGCGGTTCAACATTATTTATTCTTCGAAGAGAACGCAATCTTATATTCCGTACCTAACGGCACGGTTTTCCATTGTCCAATTCTAATTTCTACCCACAGCAGGTCCCTAACGGGACCCCTGCAGAAGCATCTTTAGGAGCAGAATATGGGTAGAAACGTAAACGAAAAAGTTGACGAGCGTGCCGTTATACCGACAACGAAGTGGTTTGGAACACCAAACCACTTCGAGTCGAGTATATACTCGCGTGAAAAGGTTTGGCAAAGCCCAAACCTTTTCGGAAGC
>JASBTH010000465.1 GCA_030148525.1 Saprospiraceae bacterium
TCTTCCCTCCCTTTGCAAAGGGAGGGATCAGAGGGAGGGTTTTACCCAACACCCATGGAACCCCGGGGGAATATTGTGCGGCAACCGCAGCTTGGCCACCATCTCCAGCGAGCCAGCATCGCGAATTTCCAAAAACGTAGATGTGGTTGCTACCTCGAATTTGATGTAAGCCACCCAGCCGTGATCCTCTGACTGGCGGTCAGGGTGTGGAATGAAGAGTGGCTCACCCGGCAGATCAGGGGTCAGGGAAACATATTCCGTTGCGGGCGTCTGCACCTCGTACTTTACGATGCCGTCCAGCAGCTTGTGATCGGCCTTAGGGTCGCCGCCTACCGCCCAGCAATATTGATAGGGTTTACCATTAAGGGCCGGATCGATAGCCGGCAGCTCGCCGGGGTAATCGGTAAGTACGTGGTGCGAAACGGAGCCCGTCGCGGGATCGACGCTGAAGCGACGCAAAGGGGCTCGGGGTGTGGCCGAATCGTCGCCGGCCATCAGAGCTACATTCGCCTCGGCACCGGGGAAGTCGTCCATAGCGAACGCGTCGAAGATGATAGTTCCCTCCTCCGTCTCATATCCGTTGGCGTAGTGAAAAATGAAGAAGAAATCGGTTTCAAAAGTCCGAATAGTATCGCCGTCCACGATCATGATTTTCATGGGAGCATCCTGGATGGCCCGGATCGATTCTACCGGCGTAGCCAACCCCATAAAAGCCTTCCAGATAGAGAAGGATACAGGCGGCAAACAAAAGATTATCTTGCCCGAATCGGTCAGTATAAAATCGTGGGTAAAAACCAGATCGTCCATGGGGATGGCCTGCTCAATACTGGCCTGACCATCGGGTTCTACACGGTAGAGCACCAGTCTTTGTTTGGTGCCCGCTACAGTTCCAAAGTTGTACAGTACACCCGTATCGGGATGCTCTTTAGGGTGGGCCGAAAAGGGCATTTCCCGCATGATCTGTTTATCGAGCCAGGAAAAATCGTTCTCCAGCACCCCTTCGTAACTGTAGCGATCAATGGTCTCCAGTGTATCCGGATCAATGCGGTGGGGCCAGCCTCCCTCCCATAGGGCCAGCAATTGCCCGCCGTGCCAGACCACACTGGTGTTGGCGGCATTCTTGAACTGCATCTTCAGGGCATTGGCGGGCCAGCCACCGGGAAGATTTGTACCGAAGCTGCGGTAGAGCATCTTCCCCCGGCGTTCTTCTTCAACAAACTCCCGGGTACGTACGTAGCGATTGCTGTAGCGCACCTGACCATCCCGAAAAGCGAATCGGGTGATCATTCCGTCTCCGTCGAAGAAGTGATCGTAGGTCACTCCCTGATGGACAAAACGACCATTTCCGTTGCGAAACAAAGTACCCTTCAGCTCCGGGGGCACCTCCCCTTCCACCAATTCTAAAGGGTGATCCATATGCTCCTTTGTTACACAGGCGGTGGCTTCCAGAAATGTTTTCAGCGTAGGGTTTACCATCAGGCAGGAACTTTAGAATGTGCATCATGCAAACTACCTTGGTACAATAATCAACTGCCCTTTTAGTTCACCGTGGCATTCATTTTCCATTTTTGCGTAAAAGGCATTTCTCCACTTGGCCTCCCTACCCTTTTTGGGTATCTTTAGCAAGGCAGTAATAAGTAAGCAAACCCATGAATACAAACGAACTACTAACCGAACTAGCCACGGATCAACTGGATGCCGATGGTGGCCTGCCGTGGCTCCAAAAGAAACTGGCATCCCTGGCCTCCGATTTCAAACCACGGACGTTCTATCTGGCCTTCAGCGCCTGTCCCCGGTTTATTGAAAAATCCCCCCTCCAACTAAATAAGTCGTGGCGGGAGCGTATGCAATCAGTGTACCCTAATTTCGGAAAAATCACCTGGGCGCAAGACGAATTGGCCCGCGTGCTGCTCATGACCAGCCTGCCGGTCGACCAAAACCGGGACATCCTGGAGAAACTCTTCGAAACCGCCGATTATCGCGAGCAGGTAGCCCTCTACAAAGGCCTCTACTTCCTCGAAAATGCGGCCAACTTCACCGAACGCGCCCGCGAAGGCCTGCGCACCAATATGGTCGGCGTATTCGATGCCATTGCCCTGGAGAATCCATTACCGGCCGAATACCTGTCACAAGACGCCTGGAACCAGATGGCCCTGAAAGCCATGTTTATGGATCGTCCGCTCTACCGCATCGCCCGAATCGAGGACCGCAAGAATGCAGATCTGGCCCGCATGTGCATCGACTACGCGCACGAGCGCTGGTCAGCTCACCGCAGCGTGAGCCCGGAGCTGTGGCGGTTCGTGAGTGGCTACGTGGACGAAGCTATTTTTGCAGACATTCAAAAAACAATAACCGAAGGCACGGAACTGGAGCGCCTGGCTGCCGCCAAAGCCCTGGCCGAAAGTGATCTGCCTGTCGGCAAAAATTGGTTGCAAGAACAAGGCATCACTGCTGATGAATTACCCGAGTGGGATGCCATCGGGCAACACTACGAACAAAAACAAGCCGCAACGGCCTGACCCTTTTGCCGTAAGGCCGATATACTCCTTGATGTCTACGAACGCCCTGAACATAAAATGACGTCAAAAACAACAAATATGAAGTTTATTGATCCCCACGTGCACATGGTTTCCCGCACGACCGACGATTATCAGGCCATGCGCGAAGCCGGTATCGTAGCCCTGATCGAACCCGCCTTCTGGCTGGGGCAACCACGCACCGAAGTGGGCACCTTCAAAGATTACTACGCTACCCTGGTCGGCTGGGAACGGTTCCGGTCTGCTCAGTTTGGAATACGCCACTACTGTACCATCGGACTCAACTCCAAAGAGGCCAATAACGAGCCCCTGGCCGAGGAAGTCATGGAACTCCTGCCCCTCTTTGCTGCCAAGGAAGGCGTGGTGGCCATTGGAGAGATCGGGTACGACGACCAAACGGCCGCTGAGGATAAATACTTCCGCCAGCAGATCGAGCTGGCCCTGGAACTGGATATGCCCATCCTCATCCATACGCCCCACCGCGATAAAAAGAGCGGTACTTACCGCAGCATGGACGTGCTGGAAGAACACGGCTGCG
>JASBTH010000129.1 GCA_030148525.1 Saprospiraceae bacterium
CGGTAGTGGAACAGGGCCTCTTTGGTGTTCCGAAAGGCAGCATATACGTTGCCGAGGTTATTGTGTGATTGGCCGATAGCAGTGATGTGTCCGATTTGCTCGCGCAATTTCAGAGCCTGACGGTGGTAGACTAAAGCAGAATCCAGTTCCTGCATGCCCAGAAAGCAGTTACCTATATTGTTGTAGGAAGCGGCGATCAGAGGATGATCGGTATCCAGCAGAGACTTGCGCATGCCGAAGGATTGGCGGTATGCATCGAGGGAGGCCCGGAAGTTACCCAGGCCGTAATAGCAGGCAGCCAGATTGTTATAGCTGGAGGCCAGGGTCAGGTCGGGGGGCACAAAGGCCTGTTTCCGGATGGTCAGGGCGCGCTGGTGCGCCGCAATGGCCTGATCGAGCTGCCCCAGCCGGTAGAAGAGGTTGCCGATGTTGTTGTAGGCATTGGCGACCAGCGGGTGGTCATTGCCCATCTGGGCGATGCGGAGGTCGCGCGTCCGCAGGAATGCTTGCAGGGCGGCCTCGAACTGATTGTTTTCCTGATGCCATAAACCCTGGAGATTCGCCCATTTGGCTGCCAAGAGGGGATAACGTTCGGTCGGTACTTCTTGATCTATCAGGGCAAATGAATCGGCCAGGTTGAAGGTATTCTCGCGGTCGATCAATAGATGGAGGCGGCTTAGACGAATGGCCAGGTCCAGGGAATCGCTGGTTCTCCTGGGTAATACGTTTAATAAGGAGTCTGCTTTCGCAAAAAGGGTTTCCTTGCGCAGTTCGTCAACCTGGTCCAGTATCGTGTTTGGGTCTGTGGCTTGCGCCAAAAGAGAAAGCGTGGGGAACCAGCAGAGGAGCAGCCATTGTGCAATTCGCATCATTCTTCCGTATCTTTCGAAAGATACGGAAAGATCCGCTGAAATTTGTGTTTGCCGCGACTCCGCCCGGGCGGAGTCACGGCAAACACAAATTTCAGCAAGTCCATAAGGCGATGCAGTCAAGTCTTAAGAAAATCTAAATATCAGGGTCATAATTGTGGTTCTTTAAACACGAGTAGATGAAAAGGGTATTCAACACCGATGATGAGCTGATCGAAGCCATCATGGCCGGAGGCCCGCAGCGACAGGCTGCCATACGGTTTTTATACAACCGGGGTAACCTGCGCAACCGGGTCATACAGTTCGTGAAGGCCAACAGTGGCAACGAACAAGACGGCCAGGATATGTTTCACGAAGGCATCATCGTACTGGACCGAAACCTGCGCACCGGGAAATTCCGGGGTGAAAGCAGCCTGGATGGCTACTTATACTCCATCTGCCGGTTCCAGTGGATGAATCAGATTCGGAAGAACACCCGGGTGGATCTGCAAGAAGATAACACCAAGCTGGATGAAACTGTGACGGATACCCCCGAGTCCCTGTCAATGGATGCCGAGAAAAAGGCTATTCTCGAGCGGGTACTCGCCAAGCTGGGCGAACGTTGTCAGAAGATACTCTCGCTGTGGAAACTGAATTATTCCATGCAGGAGATCGCCGACCAACTGGGCTTCAGCAGTGCCGCCATGGCGACCAAGAATAAATACAAATGCCACAAATCCTTATTGAAATTCCTCAAGGAGCATCCCCAGGTAATGGCCATGCTCCAACCCTGAAAAAGCAAATGTTATGGAAGACCGCTACGATAAAATACAAGCATATATCCACGGCGAGCTGGAAGCCGCCGACCACCAGGCCTTTGAGCAGGAGATCGCCAACAATCCCGAGCTCCGGCAGGAGGTGGACCTCCACCGCATGGCCGACGACAGCATCGAATTGCTGATCGAACAGGATCTGCGTGCCGACCTGGAAGATCTGGCTTCCGAATCGGCCGATTCCGCCTCCGACGACGAAGCGGAGTCGGGCGGTGCCCGAATCGTTAATATCCGTCGCTTCACCCGCCGTCTGGCGGTAGCGGCATCAGTACTGGTGGTAATCGGTTTCTTTGGTGCCTTTTACCAGGGTAGTAACTATACCGACCGGGCGCTGGCCCGCGATTTCTACGGAGAGACCTCCGGCCTGCGTTCCACCTCCACGACTCCGGGCGACGCCCTTTCTGAAGGACGCACCCTGCTGCAAAACGAGCAATACTCCGCCGCCGCCGCCTTTTTTGCCAGTGTGGACAATCCACAATTAACTACGGAGGCCACTTATTACGAAGGGCTGGCCCACTACGGGGACGAAGCCTACCTGGAAGCCATGGCCGCCTTTGATGAGGTGCTGGCCACCGATGATGTTCGCTTCCGCGAAAAAGCGGAATTCAACTACCTGCTGGCCACTATGGCCGCCAATGCCGCCGACGATAACGATCGCTTCGAAGAGATCCTGAATACCATCACCAATAATCCGGACCACCTGGCGTACCGGGAGGTACAGGAACTGCAGGAGAAGCGAAATTCGTTCTGGCGGAACTTTCAGTTTTGACGCGACACGCATCACGGCTTGAACGAATCCCGTTAACCGTGTAGCATCTAAAAATCAGGGTCAAATCCCTGCCAAAACCTTCATTAAAAATTAAGCACTAAAAATTAAAAATTCCTTCCATACACCGTCCTCTGGACATGGAACGGACCTCTAATCACGGCAGGCATCATTAATACCCAGCACATAATTCTCCACAATCCCGATCATTTTGGCCGTTTCCGATCCCTGGAAACCAGTGATCATAGAATCTTTTAACTCGCGTTCGGCCTGAGCGGTGAGCGGTCGCGATACGGGCATGTAGCTCCAGTGCCAGCGCTCTTCGTTGTAGCCGTTAGGGCGTTCGGGACCTTTCTCGGTATAGGGTTGGCAAAAGCCGTATTCGGCCGCGTGGGCGGTGAGCCAGTCGTAGACCTTTTTCCCTTCTCCTTCGTCGAAGTATTCGTTGGTCAGATTATTCAGGTCGATATCGGTGCCCCAGTGGTGGCGGGAGCTTCCCGGCATGGAACTGAATTTGAGAATCATCCGGGCGCGGGTCGCCGGATCGGGAAAAGCCACGGAGGCATCTTGCCCGCCCTCGATACGGCGCTGGCCGGTCCATTTGGCTTCCCAAATCCCCTTCTGGGAATTGAAATTCCGCGTGGCTGAGCGGATGACGAGATTCACCCCATCGGCCTGCGCGGCCTCCCACATCCGCCGGAAATCCTCGTAGGCATCGGTGCGCAGGTACATCCCCGCCCGACTGGCATATTTAGTATCGATCACCGTAAAATCGGGATGCTCACCGGGTTCGAACTGCCCCATGAGGTAGGTGAGGGGCACGGTGAGGGTGTCTTGAGGTTGCTCGGTCTCCGAACCGCTTGCCGCCGCTTCCGATTGCTGATCGGTGGGTTGAGTGGGGGAGCAGGCGAGGAGGAAGGACGTGGCAACTGAGGCAAAAAGAATACGCATACATCTACATTTAGACGCGAAATATAAACATCTTATCAGGCAGGAGGCCCGGAAATGCATGATCGATTTTAGAAAATCATCTTCATCTCCGAAGTGCGGTAATGATTTTGGATGATGGATTTTGGATTCATTTAGAGAAATCTATTCAAAATGCACCATCAAGTATCCACGAGTTAATTGATAGTATTTAAACCTCCCAGGTAAGAAAGGATACCCGGATTTAATTACTGCACGAGCCGTTCAAAGGATCCTATATTCTCCCTGACCGCCTTTACCGCCCGGTACCGTTCCCAAGCCAAAGCGATAACACCTATCGCATACACCGGCCCCAAATAAGGCCAGATCGTCAGGTTTTCCAATAGTACGTGGAAGATACCCACCAAGACCAGAGGAATTAATAAAATGATGGGTATCCACGAGCGTCCGTAGAGGTGTTGACGCAGTTCTTTATTCAGCGACAGGGCTTCCTGGTGTAATTCGGCGGTCGTCTCCTCCGGCAGGCGGCGGAGGTGTTGCAGACACATGCGGTGCATCCAGGTGGTAAAGGTGTGCAGGCTGTAGGTTACGGCAAAAATGGCGACCAAGCCGGACTTATTCCACTTGGAAAGCATGTAGTCGCTGAATACACTTCCGATACCAGCCACCACCACCGCCACGAGTAACAGCACAAACAGGGTACCCTGAATACGCAGGAGCCAGGTGTTCCACCTTTCGGTATAACGGATGTTTTCTGCCTCGGTCTTGTTCTTGCGTTGGTAGACAATCTTGTGAAAAATGTAATTCCGGCGTTGTTGCAGTGCGGACATGTAATCTCGGCTTTTTATGGATTGTAGCAGTTCAGAGAGAAAATCGCCATTTTAATCGACGAAGGGATTTGGTCCGTGGTTCAAGGTCCAAGGATTACGCTACACGGTGTGAAGCGTAAGCAATCCAAAGTTCATAATCCAACATTCAAAATTAAGCGATGTGTCAGACGCGATACATCGCGTATCTACTTACTTACGGCGCAGGTACCCAACGAGCTCCCTAAGGCTTGCCAGATTATGTCCGCTTGCGAACACATCCACGTAGGGCATGGCGGCCCGCATCCCCTTCACTTCCGGTTTGAAATCGGGGTTGCCGGCCAGGGGGTTGAGCCAGATGACCTGGGCTGTGCGTTGCTGCATCCGTTGCATGGCGTTGGCGAGGGTTTCTTCGTCGCCCGTATCCCAACCGTCGCTGAGGATGAGGAGGGTAGTTTGGCGATTTAGTAAGCGCCGGTAGTCACGCGTGAAGGACCGGAACGATTGCCCGATCCGTGTACCACCCGACCAGCCCGGCAGGGTCTCCTGCAGTTCCTGCATGGCTTCCTGATAGTCACCCTTTTGAAGTTGGGGGGTGATGCGGTAGAGGTCGGTGCTGAACACGAAGGCCTCGATGTGCTGATAACTTTGCCGAAAGGCATAGACGAATTGGATAAGGAATTGGCTGTACAACTCCATCGATTTACTGACATCGCAGAGAAGAACGATGCGGTGGCGGTTGCGCCGGGGTTTTTTGTGGGCCAGGTCTAATAACTCGCCGCCTCGACGCAGATTCTGGCGGACGGTCCGCCGCAAGTCGAGCTGGTGGCGGCGGTGGGTACGTTCCCAGCGTCGGCTCAATTGGCGGGCCATGGAGCGGGCGAGTTGCTGAACGATCTCCCATATTTCGCGGAGCTCCTCGGGTGAATAGAGGCTGAAATCCTGTTGCATTAAACCCGCATCGGCACTGTAGGTGGCCGTCTCCAGTTCTTCGGTTTGGGTGTTCCCCTGCAGCCAGTCTTTGATAGATTGAATGGCCGGGGTCTGACCAGCTGACTTTTGGGGTTGATTGCCACCTTCTTTCTCCTCTTCCACGATCTTGGAATTGACAGCCCGTTCCAGCTCCTTCCAGAATTGATCGTACAGATCGTTAAAAGCCAGTTGCTGCCCCCGCGTTTTGCAGAGTACCGACCGCAAACACGTCCGCAGCCGCTCCGGGTCGCGAAAAGAGTCGAGCGACACCAACGCCTGCAGGGCTAATGCTTCTTCCTGCGGTCCAATAATGAACCCATGTCTCCGCAAATAGCGGAACAGCATCAGCAGATTGGCGCTGAGGGTAGTGCGGCGTTGGATGAGTTCTTTGGTTCGTTGCATGGTAAAAACCCTTCCCCTAACCCCCTTCCCTTTGCGGAAGGGAAGGGGGTTAGGGGAAGTT
>JASBTH010000474.1 GCA_030148525.1 Saprospiraceae bacterium
AGCATCCCAACGAATCTCATCCATAAGACTCCGCTGAAAGTCCATCGGTAAATGGAGCAGTTTTTTTCGATATTTTTCAACAAGATGCTGCATATTGATGGTTACAAAGTACAATTTTAATGATATTTTGTATACTCTGACATGCATTATTCAGTTTGGCGATGCTAATTTTAAGACGCAACACGATCCACGGCTTACGGCCAACAGTCTAAAACTCCCCCCTTAGGTCAGGTCTAGATCACGCTCCGCGAAGAACGCCTGATTTCCAACGCACCGGCCCCTCTCTTGCTTCCCGGATGCTTGGTCCCTGGCGAATCTAATTTGTTCTGGAAGAGAGGGGAAGGCCACGCCTGCGCCACCTCCTACATGTCATTTCGGAGGTCAGGGAAGGCTTCGGCGGGCAGGGAAAGCGGAAGTGGTGTTTCTCTATATACCGGGCATTTGGGTTTAAGTCCCGGACATTACTTTTTTTAGCATGGGGCGTCGAGCATCGAGCGTAAGGATCTTATCCTGATCATTCTGTTTTTTTAAGACGCTAATGGACCACGGTTTGAGGAGGCTTGATAGGCCCCCTCCCGGACAAATCTACACCGTCATGCTACCCACTGCAGAGACCGTGGACCTTGGACCGTGGATTGTAACCACTAAAGTGGTAGAAATGGGGGGCTGATTCGCAAATCACCACAGCTAAAGCTGTGGCCTGATATACACGGAGGGTACAATGCCTGAACCGTGGACCGTTAGCCGTCGATCGTGGACCGTGAACCTTGGACCATGGACCGTCAGCCGTCGATCGTGGGCCGTGAACCGTCGATCGTGGACCGTGAACCTTGGACCATGGACCTTCTAATGCTGCCCGTGGACCGTCGATCGTGGACCGTGGGCCTTTTCAGCTTGTTTCGGAGAACTGTGGTCTCTCTCCGGCTCAAACGCCTTTCGACGCACTACCGCGCGGTGTAAAAAATACGTCAGCGCACCCGCAATGGACAGGATGATGCCCAGCAGCACGTGTTGCTCGACGTAGGGATCCAGGCCGAAGACCAGGACAATGAAGCCAATGTTGGTGGACAGCAAAATAGCGGTAGCCTCCATATGGGACCAACCGTAATCGATGAGTAAGTGGTGGATGTGGCGCCGGTCGGGCGCAAAAGGGGAGATTCCCCGATACATGCGCGTGATGAAGACACGCAGGGTATCGAAGAGCGGAAAAATGACGATGCCGATCGCTACGGCCGGAATGGCCTCGAAATAGAGGGGATTCAGGGGCGACAGACTCTCGTTGAGGTCGATGAATTCGACGGTGAGGATGGCAGTCACAATCCCCAGAGTCAGGGAACCAGTATCGCCCATAAAGATCTTGGCGGGAGTGACATTGTAGCGCAGGAAAGCTATGGTGGAACCCACCGTCGCAAAGGCCAGGATGGCAAACTCCAGGTGCCCGATCAGCAGGAACCAGACCCCGAAAACACCGCTGACCAAAGCGCCCAGGCTGGCCGCCAGACCATTGATACCGTCGATCAGGTTGAAGGCGTTGATAATCACCATGATGGTGAACATGCTGAACAGGAGCGACCCCCAGTACGGCATAGGACTATCCCAGGAAAAGAAACCGTAGAGTCCCTCCAGACGAATATCCGACTTTATGACCAGGATAGCTACGGCTACGATTTGGGCCACCATCTTCTTCTTGGCACCCATGGCCTCGATATCGTCCTTTACTCCGATCAGGAATAGAATGATGAAAGCACATAGGATGTACTGCAGATTCCCGAACTTAGAAAAGGGTGTCCAGAGGACAATGGAAAAAAGGATGCCACCGTACATGGCGACACCGCCGAGGGAGGGAATACGTTCGGTGTGGGAACGTCGATCATCCGGCTCATCCAGCAGATTATTGCGGTGAGCGATCCGAATGATCGGAGGAATAGAGAAGTAGGTGAGTGTAAAGGCCGTACAAAAGGCCAGGGTAATCGTGAGCATGGGGTTTCAGGACTAATTTACTCTTCCTAAGATACCATTTTTTTTAGTCCCGTGCTCCCGCTCCGGTGCTGGCAAACAATTGCTCGATGCTCTTGCGGTACGTTTCCGGAAGGGCTATATCGCCTATCCCCTCCCGGGTAAAGGTGTCCATATCCAGGTTTTCGTGACTGACCTTGAGGTCATCCACCGATGCCCGGGTATGGCAGCGGTAAAGCAATACCAACACCGTGGCCGGCACCAGACGCTTAATACGGATCCGGGTTGCGCCAACCAGTGACTCCACCTGGACGGGGATTCCCAATTCCTCCTGAAACTCCCGCTGCAGGCAATCCTCGATCGACTCGTTCCGGCGTAACTTGCCGCCGGGCAGGTCCCATTCGCGACGCTCGTTCTGTACCAAAACGACCTTGCCGTCGACCAGGCATACACCCTTCACCGAAACGGGGAAGCGGTAGGAGAACAGATCGGTCGGTAGCCACTGACCGAGCGTTCGTAAATACAGGCGGGAAAGAAATTTCAGAGCGATAGTTGTGTGTTGGTGGTCGATAAAGAGTCGGTCCGGTAGTGACGCGGATCAATTATCTTTAAAGCTGATCGGTTTTTTGGACGGCGAACACATTGCGTACCTAACGGCACGCATCTCAACTTTTCCATTTACGTT
>JASBTH010000131.1 GCA_030148525.1 Saprospiraceae bacterium
GACTTCCCACATACTTTTAGGAGTGGGAACGGTGTTGTTCTGGGATGCGTCCTGAGCCAGCGAAGGGATTATAGAAACAAGAACAATGCCGGCTACGAGTGTACAAAATCTCATCATAGTAATCGGACGTTAGATGTTAGAAATGGGATTATACAATAAATATGTAGTACTTAATTCAATTTACAAGTGTACTATACGGGGAAAAAGGCAAGCTGGATTCAGGTTTGTTGTTACAACTTACCTTATTTGTCCAATAATTAGGATTTAAGGCATCAAAATAGTGTTCCAGCGAATCGAGAAGGACGCACTATGTGCGTTGATACAAAAATATCGAATTTTACAACAGAACCAAAGAAAAGACTGGAATACCCTACTAAAAACACCGAAAAACGAGTGAATTCAGGTGATCTTTTGTAGTGCCAATGCCAAAGCTCGCTGCGAAAGTCCCCGTGAACTATCATTTAGGTCCCGCAATTCCTCCAAAGCGCTGCTGATTACGTCGGAAACATCGCGAAAAATGGCTTCGTCTGTCATTTCGGTTCCCCGCTTCATAAAATAGGCGAAAACACGCGCCATGCCACAATTAGCAATGAAATCGGGGATGAGTGCCGCCCGTTGATCCAGGTAAGCCGCCGTAGGACCAAAAAAGACGGTATCGTCCACAAACGGGACATTGGCGCCACAAGCTACGACCTCAACATCTCCTGCTAATAACTGATCAACCTGTTCACGGGTGACTAACTTGGAAGCAGCTCCCGGCACAAAGATATCGGCTCCCAGTTGCCAGATGCGTTCGTTTACTTCGTCGAAAGGGCGCATTGCTCCGTCGGTCAATTGATTGCCCTGCTTTTTAGCAAATAGCTCCTTGATGCGCTCGAGGCCCATTCCATCCTCATCGATGATGCCACCAGCACGATCGATGATGCCCAGAATACGCACCCCCTCCAGACTCAGATAAGAAGCAGCCGCGGAAGCCACGTTTCCCCATCCCTGGATGATGGCCGTTTTACCAGCCAGGCTTTTGTGGTGAAACAACCGGTAATAATGCCGCACCGATTCCGCCACCCCAAAGCCGGTAATCATATCAGCAACTGCATATCGGCGGGGCCCGTCCGGCACGTACCGTACGTCCTCCACGATTTTAGCACAGCCATGCCGCAACTGCCCGATGATGTGGATCTTGTCACCCCGTCCGCTATTCAGATGCCCGTTCACGATGCCTTCCTGCGGATGCCACAGGCCCAGCTCCTCGGTTATGGGAATTACGTCCTTTAATTCGTCCACGTTCAAATCGCCACCCGTACCGTAATAGTTTTGCAGAAGCGGGTAAACGGCCTGGTACCACCGTTGCAATACCTCATTGCGCCGCGGATCCTGCGGATCGAAGTCAATACCCGATTTCGCACCTCCGATCGGCGGACCGCTTACCGTGAATTTAATCTCCATTACCTTGGCGAGGGAAACGACTTCCTCCCGGGTCAACCCGGCACGCATGCGGGTTCCACCTCCGGCAGCTCCGTTGCGTAGCGAATTTATCACCACCCAGCCTCTGGCCTCGGTGTGCTGGTCATTCCATTCAAAAACGATCTCCGGTGGACGATTGCGGTAGGTCTCTAAGAGGGCTTGCATAGACATTAGTTAGTGTACAAATAATTTGGCTGCCAATATACATGAATGACGGCTTCTCTCCTACTCTATTCTTTTGGGCAAGGCTTGCTTTCGCAAAAACCGAAGTGTTACCTATCTTGGTTGCTCAATTCAAATTACCATGCTTGAAAATTGGCTGGCCCCCGTACCTTCCGATCTGTTGAAACGCTCTTCCGGGCTTCCTTCCACAGCGCTTTTCCATCAGCTACGCATTCATACCACTGATTTTAAGGTGCCGAATATAGAATCCGCAAAAGTGGTTTTGATCGGAGTGAATGCCCGTGCTGCAAACCCTATCCGGGAAGCCTTATATCCGTTGGTCCATAGTTTTGGGTCCACGATGGTGGCAGATCTGGGCAATGTTCGAAATCAGCAAACTGCTTTTCTTATACCTTTGCTGAAGGAATTGATCGGAGCGGGAAGTATCCCCGTTCTGATAGGTGCCAACGCCTCCCACATTCCCGCTCTTTACCACGCATTCCAGGAGGTACGTACCGAAACCAGCATGATGGTGGTGGATGAACGGATAGCCTTCCAGGCGGAACAAATTGAATCGGCAACCGATTACTTGCAGGAGCTGGTCTTCCATCCCACCAACGCCCCCTTCCACATTGGTTTTATCGGCACCCAGATCCACTACCTCAATCCAGAGGTTTTAGCTGCCGCCCGCCTGAGGCATTACGAAATAGTGCGCCTGGGCCAGGTACGGGCCAATCTGGCCGGTATCGAGCCGGTCATTCGCGATGCCGATCTGCTGACACTTAACCTGAGCGCTCTGCGCGCAAGTGATTGTATGGGGATTGAAAACCCAACACCGAACGGGTTTTCGGGCGAAGAAATGTGTCAAATCTGCCGGTACGCCGGCATGAGTGACAAGCTGCGCACCATGGGAATTATCGGGTATCATCCGGAAGCCGACACCCATCGGCTTTCGGCACAGTTGCAAGCCCAAATGATGTGGTATTTCCTGGAAGGGGTACACCACCGCAAGAATGATTTCCCGGTTACTACCGAGGGCATGGTGGAGTATATCGTTCCCCTCAAGCAATTAGACTATCAACTGACCTTTTGGAAGAGCAAACGCAGCGGACGATGGTGGTTGCAGGTACCCGTAAAAACGAAGAAGCAGCATCAGCGTCACCGTTTGATTCCCTGCTCCTACGAAGACTATCAGTTGGCCGGGCAGGATCAGTTACCCGATCGCTTACTCGAAGCGTTCAGGCGCTTTCCGTAGAAGGTTTTGCCAGCAAGCGCTCCAGGGCTAACCGACGGGAGGCCTTCAGCAGAATGCGGTATCCATCCCAGCTATAGCTGTCAAACCAAGCCTTAAGTGTCTCTATGTCCTTGAAATGAAGGGCTCCGGCTCGTTGGGCAGGATCGGCGAAATGCGGCCCCACAAATACCACCTTATCCAATGACAAATTACTCGCCAGTTTTACCATTCGCTCGTGTTCCGGCTGGCTGGTTTCCCCCAGCTCCAGCATGTCGCCGATGATAGCCATTTTCTTTTCGTTGGTTTTAACAGACGACAAGTACCGCAGGGCGTGTTCTAAACTGGTGGGATTGGCGTTATAAGCGTCCAGTAAAAAAGTAGTCGATCCCCGCTCCAACAGTTGCGATCGATTATTGCCGGGCTGGTAATCGGCGATGGCCTCAACAATCCGGTCAGCAGGCACTTCAAAGTGTAAGCCGATAGCCAAAGCGGTAACAATGTTCTGCACATTATAGGCGCCAAATAATTGAGCTTTTCCCCGGTAGTCTTGCCCTTTGTGACGGAAGGAATACGTGATGAAGGGAGCAATTTCATGTACCGTACATACGATATCTGCGCTACTTACCTCGCCCGCTCTCACGGCCTGGTAAGTGACGAGCTCAGGAACACCTTGCACAAGTTCTTTCAAAAAAGGCTCCCCCAGATTTACAAAAGCCGTTCCTCCCCTTTGTTCCAGGTGGCGATACAACTCTGATTTTCCCTTTTTTACGCCCTCGATACCACCGAATCCTTCCAGATGTGCCTTCCCGATATTAGTGATCAACCCATAATCGGGATCGGCGATGGCCGACAAGTGAGCGATTTCACCCTGATGGTTGGCCCCCATTTCAATGACGGCCATTTCCGTTCGGCCGGGCATGGCCAACAGGGTTAGGGGCACCCCCAGGTGGTTGTTCAGGTTACCCTGGGTGAAATGTGTTTTGTACCGGCGGCTCAGCACCGCAGCTACCAGCTCCTTGGTCGTAGTTTTGCCATTACTTCCGGTAATGCCCAGGACCGGAATAGCGAACCGGTTCCGGTAGGCATGGCCCAGGTCTTGCAGGGTCTGCTGAGCATCGCGTACCAACCAGCACTGGGCATGCCTGGACGCCACTTCGGGGTCGTCCACAATAGCTGCCGCAGCACCCTGCTCCAGGGCCCTTATTGCGAATGCATTTCCATCGAAGCGCTCCCCCTTTATAGCAAAGAAAACAGAACCCGGGGGCACCTTTCGCGAGTCGATGGTTACGGCTTTAGCAGCTACAAAAAGGCCCAGGACTTCTTCAATGGTTCGGAATGGCATAAGCGTATTGTTATAAACTTTCGGACCCGTAAACTGGTAATTTGTTTTGGGTTTCCCCAAAAATAATAAGAAACGCCTTATACCGCTTCCGAAAAGCAATGGGAAGCGGGAACAAAAAAAGGGGCACGACCGCTGGTCGTGCCCCTTTTTTGTGTACGGATTAAGCGCTCGTTTAATAACGGCGACTCTTCCGGCGGCTTTTGGTCTTGAAGGTGTTACCAGCAGTATCATCATTCGATGCCGTACCACCTACGCGGTGCATAGCGCAACGGAAACCAATGTTGCGGTCTGCTTCAAATTGATTTTTGAAGCGACGGGCACCGGGAGACAACCAGTACGCGCGGTCAGCCCAGGAGCCACCTTTATATACGCGGGCACTATCGTTAATCAGCGAGTGGTTGCCGTAATCGTAAACGACATTTGAGGCTTTGTCACCATCGCGATAATCAGACGCCTTGGCTGCGTTGATATTGTCGTATTCAGCCAACTCGTCCTTATCCATATACCGGTAGCGTACCCGTCCGAGGCTATCCTTTTCCACCGGACGGCCATCTTCATCGCGCTCCATCACCTTGAATTCGTTACCGCGGAATGGGTTCATATCCTGGTTTTCGGAATCGGCCAGCGTCATGCTGGTCAATGGTCGGTACACATCCAGTACCCATTCGTTCACGTTACCGGCCATATTGTATAGGCCGTAATCGTTGGGAAGGTATTCACGGACACCAGCGGGGCCGGCGGCATTATCGTTGGGGTTACCGGCCAGACCCATATAGTCACCGGCAGAACGCTTAAAGTTAGCGAGTATCTTACCCTGGTATTTATCGCGTTTTTGGTAGCGTACGGTATTACCATCCCAGGGGTATACACGGCGGTCGGTCAACAACTCATCCTGCTCACTGGCCAGCTTTCCTTTCAGACCGAGTGCTGCGTACTCCCATTCCGCCTCGGTAGGCAGGCGGTAGGAAGGAAGTAAAATACCATCTTCGAAACGCACCCGCCGGGTCTCACCCGTCTGGAAGTCTTTCAGGTTTTTGCGGACATTACCTTCGTATTGTCCAACCAGATAAGACTGCGTAACGAAGTTGTCTTCGTCTTTTTGTTCGGGGTTGGGGTTGAGGATTCCCTCCTCGATCAACAGCATTTCGTTGACCCGGTCGGTACGCCACAGACAGTATTCATTAGCTTGTTTCCAGCTAACACCAACTACCGGATAATTATCGTAGGCAGGGTGGCGAAAGTAGGTTTCTACGAACGGTTCGTTATAGGCCAGCTCTTCCAGCCAAACCAGGGTATCGGGCAGGGCATCACGGTAGACTTCCGGATAGCTTTCGCCAAAAATGCGATCGACCCAGTAGGTATACTCCCGGTAATCAACATTGGCCACTTCCGTTTCATCCATATAGAAGGTGGTGACTGTTACCCGGCGTGGGGTGTTGTCCCATTCGTACATAACATCTTCCTGGGTTTGGCCCATCAGGAATGTACCACCCTCGATCAACACGAGGTTGGGACCGGTAATTTGCCCGTCGTAGTCTAGTTTTTCAAAACCACCCCACTTGGTATCGTTGTACTTCCAACCCGTGGTGGCGGATCGTTCTTTACTTTTACAGGACGTGAGCAGTGCGGCTGCTACCAACAGCAAAGCACCGAACTTCAACACTGTTCTCATTACGTTCGAGTTGTTTATTTAAGAAATGACCAACATGTCTATTTGTAGGCCGCTCAGCCCCAGCGGGAACTTTTTGCGAAAGCAGGAGCAAAAGTAATGTTTTTGTCCTGATCGGCAAGCGACTCGAATCCTTTAACGAAGGCTGGTACCGATTTATTTGAAAAGGCCGAAACAATCGTTGTAACGCGTGCGACTTCGACGTCTTTGGCGGGCATCACTATCGGCAAAGCTTATCGACAGGGAGAGTTCGTGTGTCCCTCCGGTAGTTCCCACGGAGAGTCCGGAGATCGTCAGGTCGTAGCTGTACCCAATGCGCAGGGTTTGATAATGAAATCCGACCAGCGCGATGGCGGCATCGGCATTGTTGCCGGTGTGTCGGTACCACAGACCACCAAATACACTTTTGTACCCGGAATACATCCCCACCGTTAGCTGGGAAAAATCGGCCTGGCGAGCATACAAAATACTCGGGTATATAAACGACTCCCCATATCGATTATTGCCTCCCTCAAAATTAATTTGCGCCCCCCCGTGGACCGTCAAACGTAAGGGCCTGCCGGTCCGCAGATTATCGTTGATCTCGAGCACACTTTCGTCGGGGCGATTCAGGTGATGCAGCACTATTCCGCCGTAAAAAGTCTCCCCGCTAACCACCAGGCCTGCGGAAAAATCCAGATCGGTCCGCTGCAGGTTGTCAGGCCGGGTTTCCTCGGTAAACTGGCTGGCATCTCCTCCCAGAAGCGGATCCAATTGATCGCCGAACAACAACTTATCCCAATCCAGACGGGTTTGGAGAATACCGGCTTCGATACCGAAACGGACACTGGTATTATTGTCCATCCGCAGGTGGTAACCGTAAACGGCCGCTACCGAAGTGGTGCGGTAGATACCGTCGCCGGCATCATCGGTGAGCGCCCGTATTCCCAGGCTGCTGTTGACAAAATCGAGCGGTTGCTCGTAAGAGATCGCATACGTACGATAGGCATTCGGCCAATTGGGCCATTGGTTGCGGTAGTTAATATTGATCCGGGGAGCACCGGTCACCCCGGCGAGAGCCGGATTCAGCTGGATGGGGGCGGCAAAAAACTGGCTGAACGTCACATCCTGCCCAAATGCAGGAACCAGGGTGATCAGTGAAAGGAAAAGGATATAGCTAATTTTAGACATAGGATACTTTCTTACAATTGCCGTGGAAACTGTTCGGGCAGCCAGCGGGTTTCAGATTTCCGGTATGGAACCGGAAGGTGCTGGCTCGTTAAGAAGCAATATGCACTTGTAGGGAACGTTCCAAATGCGTAAAATCGCACGGCACAACACAGGTTTCTTCTCCAGGGGTATATAACAATTCTAAAGTATGAAGTTTTTCGGTACGGCCTTCATTTGGTTTCTTCTTTTAAGTCCGTTATACGCCAATTCCACCTTTTTTGTGGAGCAATCCTTTGCCTGGCAGCAAAGATCCATTGCTGAAGGCATCAATATGGTGACGTTTGATGGGGCTATCCACAGCGACGAAGCACCACTCACGCCTTTCTTCCTGATCGAGCGACCCGTTGATGGTCCGGGTACCATTAGTGTATCCGTAGAATCCGTCGAGTACGAGACCTTCACCTGGCCGGGCGGACCACGGAATACTTCTGTTATTAGCGAAGAACTGCAATTCAACACGTTTATCGAGTCCCACCGCGGGCAGTACTTCGGCGAAATTACCGTAGCTCCGATCATAAAGGTAGGTCAGCAGTACCGCCGGGTAACCCGGATGCGGTTGCGGATTGAACACCGGACCACCAACCG
>JASBTH010000487.1 GCA_030148525.1 Saprospiraceae bacterium
CGTCAACGATAAGGTGTACGGTGCCCATAAACAATCGGAGGATATCGCCATTGCTCTGCACGCCTGGCGCCTGCAATTCAACGACCCCACCGACGGATCCACCATTTCACTCACTGCCCCGACGCCGCAAGGTGCTCTCTGGCCCACCCCCTGGCAGAACCTGTCCGATTTGCCGTAGATGAGTGCACGTGGGAAAATGTTGAGTTTGAGGTTCGGAATGTGATCTGCGGACCATACCATTTCCCGTGGTGCGAAACCACTAAAGTGGTGTGAAAAGAGGGTGTACTGCTTGGGGATACCACCACAGCTGAAGCTGTGGCCTCATTCCGGCTCGTTCAAAATGTGGTCCATGGACGTGAGCCGTGAACCGTAAACCGTGCATGCCTGCCGAAGCCTTGGCGTAGGCAGGGCCCGTGAGCCGTGTCCCCTCATTCCCCGTACCCATCGGGTATCTCGAATGGTTTGGGCTGGGATCCATCCACATCCTGGAAGTCGTAGTCCAGTCCCAATTGTCCAACCTTATACACGCCCCCCGAACGCTTTTGCACCTCGGGATCATTGGCCAGGGCCACAATTGCCCGACCCACGAAGCGGGGCGAGTGCGAGTCGGTAAGTGCATCCTTAGGAGCCGTATCGATCACCCGCTCGGTGCGCGTAAATCCCGGGTGAATGGTAAGTGCGGTAACACCGTGTTTTTTCAATGATTTCGACAAGGCAAAGCCCAATCGGTCCACCGCATTTTTGGCTACATCGTACTGAATATCTCCGAGATATTTTCCGTTATCGCCAGCGCTTACGTTGATGATCAATGGTGATTCGGCTTCCAACATGAGTGGTACGATCGCCCTGCTGGTGGTGTAGTGCGCACGCACACCGGTTTCCAGCATTTTATCCCAGCGCCAGATTGGTTGCTCCCAAAAGGGTAGCTGCCACATCTCGTGATCGTATTGTTCGTAACCACCCCAAACGTTATTTACCAGGATATCCACGCGAGCGAAGGTCTCCCGTACGTAGCGGGCCAGTTCCTCCACATCGCCGTCTTCGGCATGATCACAAAAAACCGGAACGCCCAGGCCTCCGGCATCCGTCACGAGTTTGGCAGCATTCTCCACTGTGCCGGGTAGTCCGTCAGTTCGGGTATCATCGCGGCTGCGTCCCGTAACGATAACAGTAGCTCCGGCCATCCCCAATTCCTGAGCGATGCCCCGACCGATACCACGGCTGGCACCGGTTACCAATGCTATTCTACCTTGCAACATATATCCGTGCGGGTTTCCTGATTCAAATCGTCAGCAACCGGCAAGATACACAAGAAAACGAATTGGTTATTTGTTCTTTTTCGCCTTCTTCTTGCCCTTCTTTTTCTTTTTGAATTTGGGCTTACCGGTGGAAACCCCGGAGTTGATGCGCAGCTGACGACCGTTCAGTTCGGCGTGGCGGAAGCTTTTCTTCACCTGATCAACCACGTCCTCGTCTACGTCGAAGAAGGTGTGGATACGCTGCAGGTCGATCTTACCGACCTGACTGCCCGTTATGCCCGAGCCGTCGCACAGGAAGGACAGGAACCCGCCCTTATCTTTCACATCTACGGCACCAATATTGATGAACAGGCGCACTTTTTTCTCGTCGGAACGCCGCTGTTCCCTTGGCTTCTTCTTACTCAGGTTTAAATCGCGGTTCTCGCCCCGTTGGCGATCGAAAGCTTGCAGGGACCTCGACAACAAACGCATCAGGATTTCTTCGCGGGTCATGCCGGCAAAGAGGGGTTCTAATTCCCACAAATAGTTATCGGCGTGGGGGTGAATATCGGTGGAGGCAATGCTTTCCATTTCCTGCTGCAACTGGTGCTGCAGGATGCTCTTGGCGTCGGGCACCTGTACCCGCTCGAAGTCCAGTTTCAGGGAGCGCTCCAGGTCCTGCACAAAGCGCATTTGCCCCGGACTGGCCAGTACCATGGAAATACCTTTTTCCCCGGCACGGCCGGTACGACCGCTGCGGTGGGTGTAAAAGGCCCGGTCGTCGGGGATATTCAGGTGGAAGATGTGGGTTAGCTTTTCTACGTCGATACCGCGGGCAGCTACATCGGTGGCTACCAACATGCGGATTTCCCGGTTGCGGAACCGCTTCATGACGCGGTCGCGCTGAGGTTGTTTCAATTCGCCGTGGATGGCATCGGCCATGTAGCCGGCTTTTACCAACTCTTCGGCTACGTCATTTGATTCTGCCCGGGTACGACAAAAAGTCACACCGTATAGTTCGGGGTCAGCATCCATAAACCGCTTCAGTGCCTCCAGCTTATCGTTGCGGTGTACCAGCGCGTACTGGTGGTCGATCTGAGCATGCCCGCCGGGACCCGAATCGGTTTCGATCACCACCGGGTCCTTCATGTAGGCCTGCGTGATTTTGCGGATTTCAGAAGACATAGTCGCTGAGAATAACCAGACACTGCGCTCCTGAGGACAGTGGCTCAGTACGTCGTCGATCTCTTCCCGAAAGCCCATATTGAGCATTTCGTCGGCCTCATCCAGGACCAAATACCTGAGTTTGTCCAGTGAAATAGCCCGACGACGCAAGAGGTCGCGCAAGCGACCAGGGGTAGCCACTACGATCTGAACTCCTTTGCGTAAAGCACGGATTTGACGTTGAATATCGGCGCCACCGTAGACAGAGGTAACCTGCAAATCGGGCTGCCCACCGGAAAAGGTGATCAGTTCTTTGGTGATCTGCAGGCACAATTCGCGGGTAGGTGCCAGCACCAAACCCTGTACGTGCGATTGTTTTGCTTCGACCCGGTCGACCAAAGGAAGACCAAAGGCGGCCGTTTTACCGGTACCCGTCTGGGCCAGACCAATACAATCGACCTGCTGCTTAAGAAGTAATGGAATAATATCGGATTGGATCTCGGTAGGCTCAACGAAGCCCAGGCGTTCCACAGAGGAAACAATAGGCTGGGACAGGCCCAGCTCGGCAAATGTGCTCATGCTATTTGTTAAGATAGCGGTTGAGCAAGCCGGTACTCTATACCGACAACGAAGTGGTTTGGTGTCCTAAACCACTTCGAGTCGGGTATATACTCGCGTGAAAAAGTTGGGCAAAGCCCAAAACTTTTCGGAAGCGGTATAATTCCGGAATTGCACCCCTCGGTGCCTGTTATGCTGCTACGCTATCGCGTTAAAAGGTGCAAAGGTATGTTTAATTATCATACCGTGCTGCTTTTTTTGGCTTTCGCCAAAAAAGAATGGGAGCCCCCCCTTGCGGAGTGGCTCCCATATTTTTGCCGAAAGGCTAAAACTGAATTTACTGCTTAATCACTTTTGCAGGTGCAACCTTGCCATTGATGTTGACCAACACAATATACATACCCTTAGGTAGGTCATTGGTATTAACCAGTGTGCTGTGGTGTCCCTGCGGCTGACGGGCAGCAACCAGGTTGCGCAGCGGACGACCGGCCAGATCAACCAATGTAATATCCACCTGGCTGGTTTCCTCCAGATCGTAAGCCAGCCACATGGCGTCGTGGACGGGGTTCGGATTGACGCGGAAATTCACATCGGCCAGATCGAAGATCTCTCCGGTGCTGCTGATCATTTCGTTCAATGCAAAGATGGATACAGTACCGGATACTTCATTGGCAGTCATTACCAGTGCAGTTCCAACCGGGCTTTCGCTGGCGGGAATAAAC
>JASBTH010000489.1 GCA_030148525.1 Saprospiraceae bacterium
ATCTTTTCACCCCGAGCGTTGAAATCAGGCGTGTAAACCGCGATCTCCGGCGCTTTCTCCAGGCGCATAGCCTCCATATTGACTTCCGGGTTGCTAATCTCTTCGAGGATACCGTTGAACTGGCCATCCGGGATCACCTCATAACTGACGCCACGGGTTAGGCATTCTTTTTCAAAGGTGCGGGTGTGCGGAAAAGCAAAGCTGCCACCCCGGTAATTGAGCAGCCACCAGGCTTGTTCCCCACTGCGCAGTACCCAGTAGGTAATACCGTAGGCTTTGAGGTGGTCCTGCTGGCTTTCGGCCTCCATGGGAATAAGAATATAGGAGGCCTGTAAGCCGGAGTGCAGGCATAGGCTGAATAATAGAAAGAGGGTGTACTGTTTCAGTCGAGTGTACATGGTATCAGAAATCTATTTTGTAGTTGCTAACGAGGATTGTGCCGGGAAGATTCCCCGATAGGACTATTCAAGTAGAATCAACGTCGAAGAAAAATAACAAAAATGCCAGGGGAACTGTTCTTTTTAACAAATTACTAACCAGGCGACCCGGAGTGATCCTATAAAAAAAGGTATACTTGCTGTTCGGCCGAAATTAGTCCCAATCGAACAAAAACTATGGAGAGTTTAAGTTTTTCCTTTCCCACCTGGTACATATTACTTTGTGCCCTTCTGGGTGCGGTACTGACCGCTGTTCTTTACGTACGCAGCAATACACTGCAGGATCAACCACAGTGGATACGAGCGTTACTGGCCGGACTTCGCTTTTTGAGCATTTTCCTTATCAGCCTGTTTTTGCTGTCGCCACTGCTGCGGTCCACTCAGCTGGATACGCAAAAGCCTACAGTCGTCATTGCCCAGGACGTATCGGAGTCCATCTCGACGGAGTGGTCCGGGGAGGATGAAGCGGGTTACGAATCGCAGTTGCGTGGGTTCGAAAATGAATTGACCGGCGATTATAACGTCGATGTCCTTTCCTTCGGAAGTAGCACCCGGCCGGAGTTTGATACGTCCTTTTCCGATAAGGTGACCAATATTTCCAATGCACTGGATCTGATCAAAAATCAATATGCCGGGACGAATCTGGGGGCAGTAGTACTGGCCACTGATGGGATTTTTAACGAAGGGAGCAATCCGCTATACGCTTCTACCGGCCTGGCCGTCCCCGTTTATACGGTTGCCCTGGGCGATACCACCCCGCGTCGGGACCTCATCCTGAAACGGGCATTCCACAACCGAATCGCCTACCTGAATGATAAATTCAGCGTGCAACTTGATATTGCCGCCCGCAACCTGGCCGGCAGTTCGAGCCTCCTTTCCGTGTACAAAGTTGAGCAGAGCGGCGCCCGCAAACTTCAGGAACAACCACTGCGAATAACGGGTAACGACTTTTTCGAAACAGTAGAAATTGTCCTGGATGCCGATCAACCCGGCGTACAGCGCTTTCGGTTTGTGCTGCAGCAGGTGAACGGGGAGGTCAGCGTCCAAAATAACAGTAAGGACATTTTTGTCGACGTGCTGGATGCCCGTCAGAAAATCCTCATCCTGGCGGATAATCCGCATCCCGACCTGACAGCCATGCGGCAATCGATACGCACCAATAAGAATTACGAGGTAGAAGTAGCCTTCCTGGACGACTGGAATGGGAATACGGCCGATTACGATCTGGTCATACTCCACCAATTACCCGGGCGCAGTGCTTCCGTTTCCAATGTGTTAAACACCTTAGACGAAAATCGTACACCGCGCTTTTTTATCCTCGGCAGCCAGACTGATTACAACCGGATCAATGCAGTTCAGTCACTGCTCGGAGTACAGGCCAACCCCCGGAATACCAACGACGTTCAGGGGCAATTGAACCCGACCTTCAATCTGTTTAACACCCAGGATAATCTGGGACAGGATCTGCTTGCCTATCCTCCCTTGTCAGCGGCTTTCGGTGAATTTACAGACTCAGGAAATGGACAGGTTCTGCTGTATCAGCGCATTCGCAAGATAGATACTCAATTTCCCCTCTTGATGCTGGGTAATGAAAATGGAACTAAATCGGGGGTTTTAACGGCCGAAGGGATATGGAAATGGCGTTTATTCGATTACCTGCAAAACCAAAGCCACGAACAATTCGATGTCTTTTTCACGAAAGTAATTCAATACCTGAGTGTTAAAGAGGATAAGCGAAAGTTCCGGGTAAGCGTGAGTGCAAATATTTTGGACGAAAACGAACAGGTCTTCTTTGATGCGGAACTCTACAATAACTCCTACGAGCTCATCAACGGTCCGGATGTGCGTATGGAGATTACCGATGACGAGGGAAATACCTATGACTTTACCTTTAATAAAACCGACCGCGCTTACCGATTGAATGCCGGAACGCTTCCCGTGGGGAATTACCGATTTGAGGCCTCGGTGACCTATAATGGCGAGCAGTTCACCTACGATGGTCAGTTCAGTGTACAACCCATACAGTTAGAGCTTTACGAGACCACTGCCGACCACGGAGTATTGCGTTTGTTGAGCAACCGCACGGGCGGCAGGTTGGTCTATCCCGATCAACTGCAGGTGCTTGCTGATTCCATTCGGGCCGAAGAAAACATCAAACCGGTAATTTATCAAACGAGCCGGACCCGATCAGCCATCAATCTTCGTTGGTTATTCCTGCCCATTTTACTTTTGCTGGTAGTAGAGTGGGGACTTCGCCGTTACTTCGGAAGTTATTAGTACTATCTACCAGGTCATATCTTCTTCCGACTGTATAGAACTGGATTTTTCCAGTTGGTCATCCCGGGAGTCATTAGCGCGCTCATCAGTACCTTCCTGATCAGCCTGATTTTTCAGCTCTGCTTCGTACTCCTCATGGCGGCGGGTAAATTCATCGTAATCATAGTCTGGCATCAACTCTGTTTTCACATGGTCGATAACATCCTGAAGATTATCGATGAATCGATTAAAGTCTTCCTTGTAGAGAAATAGCTTATGGCGTTCGTAGCCGTCGCTATTAAATTTTTTGGTACTCTCGGTAAGCGTCAGGTAGTAGTCGTCACCCTTGGTACGACGTACATCAAAAAAATAGGTACGGCGTTTACCGGCCCGCACTTTCTTGGAATACACACTCTCGAATCGACGTTGATTTCGCTCTTTATCCACTGCTCAGGTGTTTGGTTAACGGACAGGCATAAACCTTCCACTCACAAATGTAAATATTTGCCCCAAGATTCAAAAACAAAGGAAAATGAGGAAGGGAGCGATTTTTAGGGACGTCGACAGGGTTTGAGGGTTTCCCTGATCAAATCAAGTTGGGAATAGAAATGGCTATTCAGTACTGTCGGATTCAGCTTCCTCCAGGCGTTGCCGTTCGTACATGTCGGCGTAGTAGCCTTTGTTCAGCAGAAGTTCGTCGTGGGTACCCGTCTCGGCTATTTTTCCATCCTCCAAAACGATGATCTTATCAAACTCGAGGCTGGCGTAAATTCGATGGGTAATAATGATGGCGGTTTTGTTGGCCAGTACGGTATTGAAATAGCCAAGGATTTGCTTTTCCGTATTGGTATCCACGGCGGATAGGCTGTCGTCGAGAACCACCAGATTGGGTTCTTTGATGAGTGCCCGGGCAATAGATACCCGTTGCTTCTGGCCCCCCGAGAGGGTTACCCCCCGTTCACCTACGAGGGTTTCGAAGCCCTCCGATAATCCCTGAATATCGTCGTACACGGCTGCATGCCGGGCGAAGGCTTCAATGGCATCCCGGTCGGCATCCCGGCGGCCAAAGGCAATATTATTAGCGATAGTGTCGGAAAACAGGAAGACATCCTGGGGGACATAACCTATATTCTGTCGCAAGTTAGCCAGGTCGTGCTCCCGGATGTC
>JASBTH010000514.1 GCA_030148525.1 Saprospiraceae bacterium
GGCCCAATCAGTGTTACATTTTCAAAAATTACTGAAAGTATAAAATTGCTTTCTGATTCCCCAACCCAATTGAACGGCCAATCAGTATGTCCAAAAAAAGACGCGCCATTGTTTGGTTCCGCCAGGACCTCCGCCTCCACGATAATGTAGCCCTGCTGGAAGCTATTCACAGTGCTATTGAAGTAATTCCCGTTTATGTGTTTGATGAACGCTACTTCGGCGTTGATACGGAATTGGGGTTTCCAAAAACAGGACCACACCGCACAAAGTTTTTATTGGAAAGCGTAGCGGATCTGCGAAAAAATCTGCGTCGTATCAACGGGCAGCTAATTGTCCGGGTAGGAAAAACAGAAGACATTTTATTCGATATAGCGGAGCAGGCAAAATCGGGTTGGGTATTTTGTAACCGGGAGCGCACACCCATGGAAGTGACCATCCAGGATGATCTGGAGCAACGACTTTGGAGTATTGGTCAGGAAGTGCGCTTTTCGAGGGGTAAGATGTTGTATCATACCGCTGATTTGCCATTTCCGATCCAACATGTGCCCGATTCATTTTCCCAATTTCGCAAGGAAACAGAACGGTACGTAGGTGTTCGAGAGCCAATGGAGGCCCCCAGCAATTCACTAGCGCAGCTAACGGTAGATATAGATCCCGGAGAAATGCCTTCCATGGCTGATTTTGGATTCGAGGGGTATCACACAGATCGTAGCGGTAATCCACTGTTTGAAGGTGGCGAGACTGCCGGATTGAACCGGTTGCACACCTATTTCAACCATCCGGATGCTGTTGACAGTTATCGGGAAAGCCGTAGTGATTTGTCGGGCGACTTGTACTCGACTAAATTTTCAGCATGGCTGGCACAAGGGTGTTTATCGCCCAAAACCATTTATCAGGAACTGAAAAAATACGAAGAACGATACAGAGACTCCAAATCAACTCAGGAGTTGGTTTACAACCTGCTTCTACGCGATCACCATCGCTTTATGGCCAAAAAATATGGCGAGCATTTTTTCGAGGAGGGAGGCGTTCAAGGCAGTTACCAAAACGATTGGTCCGATGATTACCATACTTTCCACAAGTGGGTGAACGGGGAAACCGGTGTGCCGCTGGTCGATGCAGCCATGATGGAACTGTACCAAACTGGTTACCTGTCGAACCGCGCCCGGCAAAATGTGGCTTCTTATCTGATCAATGATCTGCACGTCAACTGGCAGTTGGGGGCCAGCTATTTCGAGTCCATACTTATCGATTACGATGTGACCAGTAATTGGGGCAATTGGAGTCAGATGGCAGGCGTCGGCAGCGAGGTCAGAGATGATAGATATTTGAATATCGAGGCCCAGGCCTTGCGCTACGATCCTCATGGCGAGTACGTGAAAAAATGGCTGCCCCAGTTCAAGGATATGCCCGGCGAAAAGATACACCAGATCCACCGCTTATCCCCCGAAGAGGTGATCAGTTACGGACTGGATCCCAATGGGCCATATGTGCCCCGTGAACGGGAGCGAGGTGATCAGCGCGTTCCCTCATCATAACATAAACTAAATCCCGGTAAAGAGTTTTTTGCATTCATGATTGGTTTAGTTGGTACGTTTCATTTAAGAAACTGGAGGAGATGGCCGGGAGGCCATCTCTTTTTTTACGCTTCCCCGAAACAGTCCGGGGGAAGGAAGGGGTTATGGGGGAATTTTGAATGCTTAATGTTGAATGATGAATGAAAGTTGCTCGGTGCTCAGTGCTCAATGCCCAGTTGGCAGTTGGCAGTTTCCAGTAGGCAGTGCTCAGTGCGCTGTTGGCAGTTCGCAATGCTCAATGTTCAGTGCTTAATGCCCAGTGCGTTCCCGGGTTTTGACGGCGTTTCTAGGGATGTGGCCGATCCATATCCTTTTTGGCGAAAGCCAAATAAGCAGATCGAATCATTGAGCATTTAGCACTCATCATTGAGCATTAATTATCCGTGTGGACGCGATAAATCACGTCTCTACTTTAGTATTGAGGTTTCGAATGACGATCCCATTCCCCAATTCCCCAAATCTCCCTTTCTGTCCTTACGAACACGGATTATCTTTTATAATCTCTACCGTGCCACGATCCGAAGCATCCCCATCACCTCCCGCGCGCGTTCCGTAGTCGCATCCACGTCGTCGCCGATCACCGTGGCGTGACCCATCTTCCGGAAGGGGCGGGTCTGGGTTTTGCCGTACAGGTGCAGGTATACGCCCTCCATGGCCAGGCAGTCACTCAGGCCCTCGTAGCTGGCCGTACCGGTGTGTCCGGGTGCGCCCAGGAGGTTGACCATCACACCGACGGGCTCTTTGAGGCGGGTGCTGCCGAGGGGCAGGTCGAGGATGCCGCGCAGGTGCTGCCCGAATTGGGAGGTGTAGGACGAATCAATGGTATGGTGGCCGCTGTTGTGGGGGCGGGGGGCTACCTCGTTCACCAGGATCTCGCCTCCGGTGGTGAGGAATAACTCGACGGCCAGGAGGCCGCACACATCGAAGGCTTCAATGACCTCCAGGGCCAGTTCTTCGGCCTGACGACTGATCTCCGGCTTAACCTGAGCCGGACAAAGCAGGAATTCCACCAGATTGGCTTCGGGGTTAAAGGCCATCTCTACCGTAGGGAAAGCTTTGATCTCCCCTGATGGATTGCGGGCAACTACTACCGCCAGTTCCTTGTCGATATCCACCAGGTCTTCGGTGAGGCAGGGGCCATCGAGGATCTTGTCGCGGTCATCGGCCGATTTGATCACCGCCACGCCCTTTCCGTCGTATCCGGCGGTGCGGGACTTTTGCACGAAAGGGTAGGAGAGGGCACCGTCGGCAATGGCTGCCAGGAGGGCTTCCTTACTATCCCAAAGCTGAAAGTCGCTGGTGGGGATATCCCGCTCGGCATAGAATTGCTTTTGCAGGCCCTTGTCCTTGATGGTGATTAACGCCTGCGGACGCGGGTGGATCACGACGCCTTCTTTTTCCAGTTCCAGCAGGGCATCGGTGTTCACGTGTTCGATTTCGATAGTCAGGACGTCCATTTGTCGG
>JASBTH010000520.1 GCA_030148525.1 Saprospiraceae bacterium
AACGGGAAGAACCATCGCGACGGAAAGTAGCAGTCAGGAGGTAGCGACCATCGTAAGCGTAGTTCACCCGTGCAAACCCGGAGAGTAAGGAAAATTCGGAACGGGTGCCACCTGCCCCGGCAATGGTATTTCCGGCATTCAGAAAACGTTGATCTTCGCTTTCATTGGGAAAGTCGAGGCGTTCAGCTGAAATGTTCTCGGAGGAAAACTGTTGTGCAGTATATCCACCGACCAGGTTTAATGTGTGGACTTCGTTGAACACCTTTTCGTAGGACAGGAAGTATTCCCCCAACAGGGAATATGACTCGGAGTATTGACGACGAAGAGAGTTTCGTGAGCGAGCACGTATCTGCTGATCGATAATGGGGAAAAACTCCGTTCGGTCGAAATAGGAAGCATCAGCAGCGAAATTTCCGCGCAACTTCAGACCCGGCAGGAATTCAATTTCCGCGAAAATATTACCGAGGAAACGATTATTAACAGCATTGTCATCTTCAATGTCGGTAGTAAAAATCGGGTTGTTGATGTCGCCAAACTCGCCACTTACCTGAGAGGATCCATACTGACCGATTTCGTGGCCGGGCAGTGGCTCCGATACAATTACCGGCAGCCCCGGGTGGAAGCGAATGGCACTCCAGATAGTACCTGTCTGTGCCGAACTCGTATTAATGAAATTACCCTCCTGGCGTGTAAGCTGAAGATTCTCACCTATAGTCAGCCAGTCGTTGACCTTAAGGGTAGAATTGAGTCGGCCGTAATACCTGTCAAAGAAAGAGTTGTCGATGGTTCCATCCTCACTGAAGTACCCTCCCGTGAAGGCATAGCTCAGGCGATCACTGCCACCACTAATGGTGAAATCGTAATTCTGGGTTACGCCTGTTTCGAAAAGCTCATCCTGCCAGTTGGTCCGCTGCGTTTGGAAAGCTGATTCATTCCAAATCTCGGGAACATCCTGCCCGCTATTCTGATAAGCTTCGCGTTTAACCGCGGCCAATTCACTGGCTTGCAGTACATCGATGCGACTGGATATATTCGATACACCGGCGTAAGCATTGAAGGTAACCGACGTTTTCTGATCAAAACTCCCTTGTTTGGTCGTTACAATGACGACCCCGTTGGCAGCTCGCTGACCGTAAATAGCGGAAGAGGAAGCATCTTTGAGCACCTCGATGGATTCAATGTCGTTCGGGTTAATGTCGTTGATACTTCCGTAGGTAAGTGGCACGCCGTCGACAACAATCAGGGGACTGGCATCATTGACGGTACCCGTACCGCGAATCCGGATGGACCCACCATTACCGGGAGCTCCGCCGTTGCGAACAACCGATACACCGGCAGCTCGTCCCTGTAGAGCCTGTGAGGCCCCCGCTACCGGCAGGTTACGCACCGCATCACCCTTTACGGAAGAAATGGCCCCCGTTACATCTTCCTTTTCCTGTGTTCCGTAGCCGACTACGAGTACCTCGTCTAATTGAGTTGAACCCAGGGTCATTGTAACATTTACCACTGCGCGGCCATCTACTGCCACCCGCTGGTTATTGTAACCAACGTAGGAAAAAACCAGTACAGGATTATCACCGGAGACAGCAATCTCGTAGGTTCCATCCATCTCCGTCACAGCACCCGTAGAAGTTCCTTCCACAACCACCGTAACGCCGATCAATGGTTCGCCTGAATCATCCGTAACTGTTCCGGATACCGTGCGATCCTGTGCAACCATTTGGGCCGCTATAAACAGGAAAAATAGTACACCTTTGAGTTTTGTGCACCGTGAAGCATCGTTCATAATTAGATAGGTTTGATTGATTTAATTTGTATTCCGAAAAGGAAAATGAATGGTCAACTGGCGACCACTGCAGAAACATTTACCACAAAGAAAATCAATCAACCAGGAAGGTGTTAATCTGGTACTTTAAAGATAGGTTAAGTCAATAAATCATTATTAAAAACTAATAATCAATAATTTATGATAAAAGCCGCTTCCCCAACAATCAATTTTCATTAAATGAAAACTAATTCTAATTAAGCTTTGTTAAGCCAGATTAATCCAGTCTTAACCTATTGTAAAACTATTCCAACCCCGCCGGTAGAAACAAAGTCTATATGGTAACATACCAGGAATTATAAGCTGGAAATAGGGGGGTTGAACGAATCACACAGAAGTCACTATTTCCGCATTTTCGGGAGTTAATTGGCTTGTGCTCGTGATTTTCAACCGGGAAGTTCTATATTTATAAGCTACTACTGGCTTTCAGACATTCGACTTCCTGGCCCCACATCATATTTTCATCAGGAGATATACCTTGGTATTAATTGGTTTTCACCTTGTCTTCTGGACGTTGTTAATGCTGCTTTCATGAAACTTAATGCGGGCTACGCTATTCATAGGATCGGACCCAGACTTCGGTCATATCGGAAGGAAAAAAACATGCGACTGGTTGATTTATCGAACCAGGCAAATATCAGTTCGGCCATGTTGTCGAAGATAGAGAATGGGCGGATTATCCCTACAATCCCCACCCTATTTCAGTTGATCACCGCTCTGGACGTGGAACCATCCACTTTTTTTGCAGAGCTAAACGATCAAAACAAGTTTTCCAATTACCTTCTGATCAGGCAGGAGAATTACGTATCTTATATCAAGGAAGAAAGTGCGCAAGGATTCAACTATCAGTCGATTCTCGAACACACCCTGGGGTCTGATAATTTCCAAATATCGCTGGTTACCCTGGATCCCGACAACAAGCGCCCACAGGTATCGACCAATGCTTTTGAGTTCCTTTTCCTCATTGAAGGTCAGATAAAATTTCACCTGGAAGAAACGGTACTGGAGATCCGGAAAGGAGATTCGCTCTTTTTTGATGGCCGCATTCCGCACGTACCCATTAACACCCAAAAACAACCTGTGATCTACCTGGTCATCTACTTTTTCATTATGGAAGAGCAGGATGAATCGGCCAAACCAGTCTCCAAAGAGATTCCGGGTGCCAGATCATAAAAAATCCGAAGACCGGCCCGGTGGTCGATCTTCGGAGTATGATGTATTTTTTTTCGCCGGTCCTTAAAATCCGTTCACACCATTCACGGTCGTATACTTAAAGCTTATTTTCTTTTCCGGATTGATGATCTTAAAGGCCGACTGACACATCAAGGTAGCTTCGTGGAATCCGCACAGGATCAATTTCAGCTTTCCGGGGTAGGTATTGATATCACCAACTGCGTAAATACCAGGAATATTGGTACTGTAATCGAGGGTGTCGACTACGATGGCGTTCTTATCAATATTAAGCCCCCAATCAGCAATGGGACCCAGTTTTGGCGAAAGCCCAAAGAGCGGAATAAAGTGATCCGTTGACTTAGTCAACTCTCCGCGTTCCTTGTGTTTAATCTTCACGTCGGTGAGGTGGCCGTTACCGCCCAGTCCAATTGCTTGAGAGTCGGTTAGCAGATCAATACGGCCATCTTCTGCCAGTTGGAAGACTTTCTCTACGGAGTCGGGGGCACCCCGGAATCCCTTGCGGCGGTGGATCAGGGTCACCTCCTTGGCCACTTCGGCCAGATAGATGGTCCAGTCCAACGCGGAGTCACCACCACCGGCCAGCACCACGCGCTTATCGCGGTATTTTTCCGGATCGCGAATGATGTACTCCACACCTTTATCTTCGAAGTGCTCCAGGTTTTCCAGAGGCGGCTTGCGGGGCTCAAAGCACCCCAATCCGCCGGCAATACAAATAACGGGAGCTTCGATAGTGGTCCCCTTATTCGTGCTTAGCCGAAAATGGCCATTCTCTTGCTTCTCGATCGATTCCGCACGTTCCCCCAGGGTAAAACCCGGCTTAAAAGGAGCGATCTGCTCCATGAGGTTGTCGACCAACTCGCCGGCCAGGATCGATGGGTAGCCTGGAATATCATAGATAGGCTTCTTTGGATAAATCTCCGAAAGTTGCCCGCCGGGCTGCCCCAGAGAGTCTACTAAGTGGCAGCGCATTTTCAGCAAACCGGCTTCGAAAACAGTGAACAGGCCAACCGGACCTGCCCCAATGATCAAAATATCCGTCTGTATCATGTCTATAGGATCATTGACAATTATTTAAGCGCGTCAAACATACATAATAATGGCTCGTTCTACGGAAACTTTTGTCATCCATGTAGATGCGAAACCGCAATAATGACAGTGCTCAAACAGAGTTATTAATGTGCATTTGTCTGGTTAGGGTACAACCTAGGACTGCATTTTGTTTGCAAAATAATCGGGGTGTAGTCCACACTCCGTTTTTTCCTGCCCTTGCCACCGGCCCGAACGACCTTTGCCGCGTTCCGTACAGTGCGTGCAGCCAACCGACCCAAACCCTTCCGCTTCCAGCGGGTGTTGGGGCAAATCGTGGTAAGACACATGATACAGGAACTCTCCTTCGTCGATGTCGATGAGCGGGTGGCATTTGAGTACCTGACCGTCCCATTCGAATAATCGCTGATCCGAACGGAAGTCTGTCTGGTATCCCATCAACCCGGAAATCCATACGGAATAATCAGGTTTTATATCGTTGAGGGGCTCTACCTTGTTAATGTGACAGCACCGGTCAGGGTCGGAATTCCACAATTCCTGATCACGAGTTTCGGCGTGACGTTCCGGATTGGGGTGCACGTCGATCACCTCCAGCCCGAAATCTTCCGCCAGTTGTTGCTTATAGCGCAGCGTTTCGGGAAAGTGATACCCGGTATCGATAAAGTGTATTTGCTGACCGGGATTAATCCGGCTGAGCAAATGCAGCAGGAACACTGATTTGGTCCCAAAGGAAGAGGTGATCAGGATTTCGTCAGCCTGGAAAAGTTCGTAAAGCTTTTCCAGGCGTTCCTGGAAATTCAGCGGTTCGAACAATTCGTTCAGATAGTCGACTTGTTGTTCCGGGCTTGCTGCCGAAGTAGACCTAAAGTTTGTCATGAATGCGTGTGTTTTCGTTCCTTGTTTGGGTCGCTTGAGCTTCCAAAATGGAAGCTGTCAGTTGGTTTAATTCTTTGACCTTATGTTCGAAGTCACCTCCCAGTGTATCCCGGAAGGCCTTTAAGTGATCGAGTAAATCGGAGGTCTCGACGGGAAGGCTGGCTTCCAGTAGTTGCCGAAACCGCTTGGCAAAGGTGGGGGACTTCCCATTCGTGGAAATGGCCACCTTCAGATCCCCTCTGGTGACGATGGACCCCAGGTAAAAATCACAAAGGGCCG
>JASBTH010000523.1 GCA_030148525.1 Saprospiraceae bacterium
TGCCCAACAAATGCGGGGTGTGACTCCTCTGCATTCTGCTGCCCACAACGGGCAAACAGAACTCGTCGGTGTACTCCTTAAACACGGCGCAAATCCTACTAGCCGTATGGATAACGGACAAACACCTTTGGATATGGCCCGAGAAGGTGGATTCACCGAGACGGAAGCATTACTACGGCAACACGCCTCAGGATAATGCGTATTCTCCAATTCGACGGTCGCAAATACGGCTTCCCGCTTGATATGGACCTGCACCGATATCAGGAGAATCCAAACCTTCATTTATCCCCCAAAATCCATACTATTGATTTTTTTGAGATCATGTTTCTGGAATCGGGTTCCGGTCACTATTGGGTTAATCAGTTTAAAGTGCCGGTTGTTCCAAGAACAATCCTATTCGCCTCTCCTTACCAATTAAAGCGATATGGTATTCCGGAGGAAACGATACGTGGATTCCACCTGGTATTTCGCAGCTCTTTTCTGGAGACCTTTTTTGCCGACCGGTTCTTTGTGCACCGCCTGCACTATTTTTTTAATGTCACACAATCTCCTCATCTGGTGCTTTCGGAGGCCGAGTTCATGGTGATAACCATGGCCCTCCATGAGATTACCGAAGAAATTGCGGATTACCGCTCCGATAGCCCCATCATCATCCACGGTTTGTTACTCTTTGTCCTAACCCGTTTGAACCGGGCGTTTTTATCCTACCATAACTTGCCTTCGGAAACCTCCAGAAAGGATATTCTGGTACAATTTAAACAGTTGCTAGAGGAGCATATAGACCAGCAACTGGGTGTAGCGGATTATGCCCGTGAGCTCGGTATACACCGGAATGTACTTAACCGTCAGATCAAGCAAATGACCGGCCTTACGGCAAAAGAGGTGTTGACCCAACGCAAGATCCAGGAGATAAAAACACGCCTGCTGTTCTCTGGCAAAACCATTGCTGAAATCGCTTATGATCTCGATTACAGCAGTCCTAATAACCTCACCCGTTTTTTTTCGGGCCAGGTAGGTCAGTCACCTTCCGAATTTCGGGCAGAAGTGCAAAGTGATAGGTAATGGTCTCGAAGGGATACCGCATGGAGTCGATTGACACGATAATTTTGCAGGAAAAGTTGCGTAATGAAATATCCCATCCTTGTTTTTCTGTTAATGAACCTGTTTCTTTTTTCGGCGAAAGCTCAGACCTGGACTTCCGTGCCGCTGAACAAAAGCGACTGGCAGACAGATCAGGCTTCTGAAGCCGTTTTTGAGCAAAAGGCCGGTCGCCCATCGGTTCGTCTGAACGGTAGCCTGACCTTGCAAAATCTGGAGATGGAAGAGGGCCGGATCCGGGTATCGGTATATGGCGCTCCGGACCGCTCGTTCGCCGGCTTGTTCTTTCACCGTCAGGAGGCCCACGAGGAGCACATCTACCTGCGGCAACACAAATCAGCACAAGTGGATGCAGTACAGTATACTCCGGTCTACCACGGTGAGAGCAACTGGCAGTTGTATCACCAGTATCAGTCCCGGGCGACTTTTATCCCCAACGACTGGAATACTTTAGAACTTGCCTTTACCCGGGACCGGGCGCAGGTAAAACTTAATGGCAGCGTCGTTTTGTCTATCGATCATCTGAAAGGAGCGGTGGACCGGGGTCAACTCGGTCTTTGGTCCCTCTTCCCCAGTTGGTATTCAAGGGTGGCTTACAGCACGGATCCGGTGCTGTTTGACAAGGAACCCGTGTCTGAATCTTCAATGCCAACGGGAGTGATAAGCACCTGGCGCTTATCGGAAGCACGCCCGGCCGGGGAATTGAAAAACCTATTAAATAACTCAGCGGAATTGACGTACCAATCAGTACGTACCGATGCCGACGGCTTACTCCCAATCTCCCGGAATGTGAAAAAGACGCAGCGTGGTGCCTTCGAACAAAATGAGGAGGACCTGGTATTGGCAGAGGTGGTCCTCATTGCAGAACAAGCCGGTACAAAGCGGTTGTTTTTCGATTACAGCGATCGTTGTGTTGTGCTTCTCAATGGTCAAGAGCTTTTCCGCGGGAATAATGCCTTTCGTGCAAAAGGTATTCAGTATATGGGACACTTGGCTATGGATACTAACTCGGTTTTGCTCCCTTTAAACCCTGGCCGGAATGTGTTACAGATCGCTGTACTGGAGCGTGCGAATGGTTGGGGACTTATGGCACGTTTGGAGAATACGGACGGCGTTTCGGTTGAGCTGCCCTGATCTGCTGATGGCATCGGGGATGCCATCCCCGATGCCATCTCAAATGCCAGTAGCCGACAATACCACCTCGAATCAGGGCTTTCGGGAACTTTTTTTATCCATACCGCCAGGCAAAAGGCACCATTTGTACGACGACAAGAATCCAATGTACGTCTATTCCCGGTTGATATGAGCCGATTAATTCCGTATCTATTATAACGCAGAGGTCAGAGCCGGGGCCTTTCCTCGGGGACTGATTCTCAAGGCCTCACCTTGTATTTGGTAGAGAGTATTAAGTAGTAGGACTTACTATAATCCAAATACACTATACCTGCTACCCTGTACCGGAAGATCGGGCCTTGATTATTTTTCCTATATTAAATAGTCAGTGCTCAACCTCACGTTAATATATGGAACTAATCGAGCAATCGTATGAAACGAATACCAACTTTGGGTTTTTGCCTGCTATTGGTGCTTACGGCTTGCAGCCAGAATTCTGAACAGCCCCCTGATCCCTACCTCATCGGTGGCCCCTGTGAGGGCTGCGAAGCTGTGCTGGAGTATGGCGACAAGCCATTAAGCGCCGTCGATACTATGCCCGGATTTACCGAAAAAGGCCTTCCACTTAAGATTACCGGAACGGTATACCAACCAGACGGCAAAACACCCGCGCCCAATGTCATCCTATATTTTTACCAAACCGATCACCAAGGCATCTATTCCCCGGCAAAGGGAGCTGCGGGCTGGGCCCGCAGGCACGGTGCCATTCGGGAGTGGTTAAAAACAGGTGCTGATGGACAGTATACACTGTATACACGAAAACCCGGTGCTTACCCCAGTGGCACGGAGCCTCCACACATCCATCTGACTGTTCTGGAACCGGATGGAGCTTATTATTACCTCCCCAGCTATTTGTTTGCCGGTGATCCACTGCGTTCAGAAATCAATCGGGATACTTCGAATCCACGCGGCGGTTATACCCGTGTATTGGAATTGGAAAAAACGGGGAACCTTTGGGCGGGTAAGCGCAATATAATTTTACGAGCAAATCTTGAAGAATAGTATGACCATTTCGGTAACCCAAGAAGATATTACCAAGATTAAAGTCGACGGTATTGTCAATGCCGCCAATTCCTCCCTCATGGGCGGCGGCGGAGTCGACGGAGCTATCCACCGGGCCGGGGGACCAGCTATTTTGGAGGAATGTAAACACATCCGCAATAAGCAAGGCCGCTGTGATACGGGCCAGGCAGTAATTACTACGGCAGGGGACCTGCCTGCCAGAATGGTTATCCATACCGTGGGCCCGATATGGAACGGTGGCCAGCGTGATGAAGCAGCACTGCTCAAGCAATGCTATACGCATTCGCTTGAACTGGCCGAAGAGCACGGACTGACTCGTGTAGCTTTTCCGAATATTAGTACCGGCGTTTTCGGTTTTCCTAAAGAGATGGCCTGCCGGATTGCCCTGGAGGCGGTACGCAGGTTTCCCGCACAGCAAGTGGAAGAGGTCATCTTCGCTTGCTTTGACCCGGAGAATTATCGCTTGTATCAGGAGGCACTTGACTAAAAAGAGTTATTTCTAAAAACGATTTTAATCGGACCGTAGGATCGGTTGGGGCCTTTCAGATGAAGGACATACCACCCATCCGGCAGGTGCCAGACTGATAATACGCCACTTCCGTCGGGCAATCGGTCGTTCATTACCATCTGCCCGCTTCCCGTAATCAGGGTGTAATCAATGGGAAGAAGGTCGGGTGAACGAAGATGAACGTACCCGAATGAGGGATTGGGGAATACCTCGATATTTTGCCGGGAGGCAGGTTCGGAAATATTCGTAGGGAAAGAATTTATTGGCTGAATAACTCCTTCGGTCAACCGGAAATGACCGGGACCTGTTTGTCGGACTAATAGTTCTCCGATGCTGTACTGGAGAGTCATTCCGGCAGCTTCCGATTGACTGCCGGCCACGTTGAGTACTTGCTGGCCGGAAAGGGAGACCACCAAAAACAATATCCATCCGGTTAATAAGGCCCGGGTTCTAATTTCGCTCATCATTTTGATGTTTTTGAGGTGAGGGTATCTCCGTTGGTTGGGAATCGCGAGCCCGAACTGGTTGAAACGATTCATACCCTTTGCGAACGCCTTTTACCTCCCAGTCGAAGGCATAATTGCCCGTTCCGGCCGCTAATTCTTTAACCCGAAAACCAGTCCCGGTTTTTTCAATCACCGCCATCCCTTTAGAGTCGGCGGAAAGCGGCGTAAGCATGACCGTCATGGTTCCTGCATTGACTATGTGTTGAAAATGATCGGGGAAGGAGACAAACACCTCCCCGTTTTCCAATCGGGTGGTGCCGCGCAGGTAAGCAGCCGCTTCCGGACCTTCAATCGCTGCGTAGACAATTTGCCGGTCCTTGGCCACCGGATGCGGGGCCGAAAAAGAGCTAATATCTCCAAAGACGACCCCCTGGCCACTGGCATCTACGTAGACCCCCGCTTTCGTAGTTCCATCGCTATCTTTTACGGAAAGGAATCCGTGATTGGATGCACCAGACAGGTTGGATAGATTGACATTGGCATTTCCGTTCGGTCCCCTGGTGGAAAGGAATCCGGCTCCACTACTTAGGGTCGACTGGATGAGGGTGAGATCCTCGTTTTCGGTAAAAATACCAATATATCCGCTAGTGAGATCTCCACCGGAACTAGTCAGGCGAAGAAGCGGTTTTTCGTTTGATGCCAGTAACTCCATAAATCCGTTTTGGCCAATGTTAGAGGTGATTTGCACCAGAGAAGAACCGTCTGCCCGGTTGAGTTCTAATTGGCCGTCCCCGAGAATACTATTTCCCAGGATGGAGGTAATAGTTCCATTTCGCTGGGTTTGTACATATCCTCCCTGCTGGCTTTCGCCAAAATCCAGCAACGTTTGCCCGGTATGGTCTTCTATAAAGACTCTGGCTCCCCGGTAAAAAATAGTCCCGGGATTAGATTCCTGCCAAAAGGAAGAGCCGGAACCACCGGGCAGAGTAACTGAATTACCCGAGCTCAGGGACAGCGTGGAACCATTCAGGCTTAGCATTTGCAGTTCATTCTGCGGGTCCGGATCAGCATCATTAACACCATCCTGCAGAATACTCAGGTCTACCGCGTTCCCGTCTTCGATGGAGAGGGTCGTGCCGTCCAGATTGAGCGCCTGGTCATCGGTGCTTTCGGTCCCACTGGCATTACCGGCTGTCTCCGCGTAAAGTGCATAGGGAACCGCGTATAACCGTTCGGTTCCAAAATCGACGTAGTTATCGCCTCCTTCGGGATCTAACTCGGTACGGATATAGTACATGTCATTGCCCCACTCAATATTGCGCAGATTCCCGAAGAGAAACTCACCGTCACCAATGATGATCCGAAACATACCCTGCGCATTGGTAGCCACCTCGTGTACTTCCTGAAATTCCAGGGGCCCATCTTCAAAGCCACTCACTATAGAGATCAGGATACTTATTTGCCTTTCGGCAAAAGGAGACCCGTCGACATCGCGCGCTACGGCCTGGTAATTAAAACCATAGGGTGTTTGGGCTGGCAGACTGATGCAAGTAATCAGCAAGGTTAGAATAGGTAATAGGTAGGTTCTCATAGCCTCTTTAGTTGGCGTTTGTGATGGATATTTTTTGCGTAAGCATCCCGGAACCGGACTGTACGGTCAATTGATACAATCCCGTGGGTAAGTCAGGTAGCGGCAGCTGGTAAACGTGGAGGCCGCGAGTCAGAGACAATCCTCCCCGGTGAACCAGGCGTCCCGAATAATCAATCAGCCGGTATCGCGCGGATTGGTCGCGATCAGCAGCAATCTCGAGGTTTAATAGTCTTCGGGCCGGGTTAGGGAAAACCCTGGCGTTTCTTCGGGTTGTGGGGGCTTCGGGCAATCCGAAACGTTCATCAACTACCTGTGATTTGGGTTCTTCGAAACAGGAGCAGGGAAGATCGCGATCCCGCGGAATCTGATCGGGTCCGGCATCCAGACCCTCGGCATCCCGATCGTCCCAACCGTCTTCGTAGGTGTACGCTCGTTCATCGTCCCAGCGCCACCCGATAGCCACCTGATTGGGATACAGGTCATAGCCCTTTCGCCGCATTTTAGCAAAATACTGCTTGAGGTAGCGATCCCGGAAACCGGGAGGACCCTTCGGAATAGCGCGGATGATCCCCTGTGTCCCCAGTGGATCAGGTTCAAAAGCTACGATGGGATAATCCACGTAGGGGGACCCCTTGTCCGGACGACCGAGTATGTAATATTGATTCTCCGGACCGTGGTGCGTGACATTGCCTCCCCGGTATCCCGAGTCCTCCACCGCCTGGTTAATTAAATCGACTAATCCCTTTTGACGTTCGGTAATAAAACCCCGCTCAGCATCAAAATCATCCCCCGTAAATGCGGGTACGGACGCGGGGTAATCATCGTTCTCATTGCCGTGCAGGGCTTTATCGTAGAAACCGATCGCCAGCAGGTCGTAATCGGCCGTATAAAAGCGGGGGTTACCTTGTTCGTCCCGCAAATCAGCATTGGCCAGTACCCGCAGGGGCACCAGGTTTTCCGCTGACCGCGGATTTTCAAATATCGGACAACATTCGGTGGCCGGCCCGGTACATGCCTCATCCGTATCGTAGGAGTAGGGGTAGAAGACCTCTCCGTCGGGAGATAAAACAATGGCCAGTGTGGCATCGGTAATGGTGGTGTCGTAATAAACCGCAAAGGTATCCAGGACACCTTCACATGTATATGGTTTAGTCAACTGAGCCAGCAGGGATGGTACCGTCGGGTCAGCCATGGTCTTTATGACCTCTTCATTATACTTTTCTATATCTTCATCCCGTTCCTCGGTATCGTCTTCTTCGTACTGAAACCACAGCTTACTAAACTTCTGATCCTCCGCAATAAAGCCGCGTTGTGGCCCCCAGTTTGAGCTCTTGCCTTTGAGGTTCATAGGCTTGGTGGCGTTGTCGTCCTGGATAAGAGCGGTAGCGTCGGGATTCACTGGTCGACCGAGGATGACCACCCGTTCTTCCTGGGCTACTCCGGCAATGGCGTAGGCATGATCGCAGACGATCCCCGACCAGCAAATGGCTTCCCGTCCGCTTACCAATGCGCCTTCCAGGTCATCCAGGCTGCGCAATGGCCCTATCTCTTCCGGATCGGGAAAGGAAATCGGTAGCAGGCGCCCGGCATTCGGGAATCCACCTGTATCAAATCGATCGTAACCGGATTTCAGGACCTGGATTACGTGTTCCTGGACATCGGCGTAGCGGGGAGCAAAGCTGTGGATGTGGTCGTCAAATACCTGATAGAATGGTTCCCGTAAGCTGCCGGTCTGGCTTTCAAAACGCACTACACAGTCGTTGGCATCGTTCTCAAAGATCAGTTGCCGGAAAAAATTTACGAGTCTGTCAGCAGTTGCCGGGGGGATATCCAGGGTTATCTCCCGTTCCCCCCGGATGAGGTCCCACTGTTCATTTTGCAGGGCCGTTTGCAGCGGATCGTCAAAATCACCGTAATTGATCTCGGTGGTCTCGTATGGGGTCACGTAGGCACTTTCCACGCTTATCCAATCTTCATCCACGTCATCACTGAGCAAATGCCAGAGAAACCAGGCACGGCCTGCTTCGAGTTCCAGGCTGTCGATAAAGGCTTCCCGATTCATCGGTTTGGTAGCCTCCAGCACCTCTGCTTTGGCAATAGGTGTAAATGGTGGTGGTACGGTGTGTTGGTTTCGGAGCCGGTCGGGAAGACGACTGTACTGGTACAGCATATTCGTATTGAATTCCCGCAGGGTAGCCTTATTGAAGTAGAAGACCATGGTCAGTGCCCGCAGGAAATTAGCGTAAGTCAGTAATACCGATTCATCCCCGATATTCGCTGAAATATCGTTTACATCCTCAATGGTACAGACCACTGCGTGGCTGGGAACCGGGGTTGGTCCAATACGCTGCAGGGCCAGACTTCGCGGAAATTGACTCTTGACCGCACCACTGCTGCCAAGGCCACCGAGCCAGGCCGCCAGGATGGAGGAACCATTTACGAAAGCCTCAATGAACGGCAGGTCGGTGGTGAATGTCGTTTCCTCCACGAAATGCAGAAAACCACTCAAATTAGAACCGTGGTGCGTACTTGCGATCGATATCATCCGGTGAATATCCCCTCGGAAGAAATTATCGCGCCGGTAATAATCCGTTTCATAGCTGCGAATGCCTGGTTCACGGCTGGATGCGTACACTCTGGGGAGTACGCCACCCATACTGTGTCCGATCACGTCGGCGCGGGCCGCGGCACAATCGAGTTCTTCGCGAAACCAGGTAATGGCGTCCTTTATCCCACCGGGATTTTCGTATACCACATTCTTATTATCCTCAAAAGTGCTGGGGCCGCGATCCGTCCGCCCATTTGACTCCTGGTAATCGACCAGGAATACCTTAAAGCCGGAGCTGCTCAGTGTATCGGCCATGCTGTTCAAACCAGCCAGTGGTGTTTGCCAGCAATTCTCCGGGTTGTCAAACGTTCCGTGTACCAGGATGACCGGCGGGCGAAGTATATCCAGGGAAAAAGACTGGGTCATTTCTCCGGAACTACCCGTAAATGAAACCGATATCTCCGCTTCGGCAACATCAACACCTTCGATCCGCTTGGTAGCTTCACCGCCCGGTAAATCGGGAGGTGCCTGATAAAGGGCCAGAAAATAGTCTTGTCCTTCTATTTCTGCCGTACCCGTTCCCCAGGGGGTATGTATGCTGCCGTGGCCTTCGGGGAGTGACCATTCGGAAGTCTCCACAGCCTCCGAATATGGAATGGCAATTAGTATCTCGGACACACTATCTGCCAGTACCCGGTCGCGATCTTCCGTTACACTGAGGAGTGCAGTGGCCGGATCGGTCAGTTCCGTGATATGATCTACGTCTTCGTTGGTGCCCAGAAAGCCCGTATTCAGAAACTCGGGATTGGCATCGAAGGTGCGGATGGTGAGTGGAATGCTGCATTCCTCCGTGACGGATCGTTCCAAAATAATCTCCCAACCCGGTGTCCCCTGTTCGGTAAGATATTCAAAGGAAAAATTAGCGTAGCTGCGGTAAGCGAAGGCAGCCTGTAAGTCGGGGTGTTTGTAGACGTTCACGTCCTCCCGCCTGCCGAACAGAGAGGGATCATCAAACAATGGACCAATCTGGCGCTGCGTCCATCCGCCGAAACCATAGCTTGACGTAAAGTCAGTACAATCGTTTTCGTCAAAATCACTTCCCGTATCTAACCAGAAGTAATTCAACACATAGGAATACAATACGTCCAGGTCACTGGTAATTGGTTCGTCTGTTTCACAGTCGAATTTCATATTGCTTTCTGCCGGTAATTTGTAGTCACAGAAGCAACCGTACCATTGGTCACCATTGAACCGTCCCATATTTCTGCGAACTGTCCGGAATAGCTCAAGGGTTGAACCGGCCGGTATGGTCCGGTATTGGGAAGTGAGCCCACCACAATTATTTTTAGTGGTGAATTCCTGCGTAGTGCGAATCGTCTTTGGACATAGCTCTATGGTTTGCCAGTCTTCCTGACCGATGCCGGTAGTCAGCAGGCAACACAAAAATCCCACAAGCAGAAAGGTTTTGGAATGGACCATTGGCCTGGGTATTAGGTTCGTTAAGGCGGGGCTTAGTCTTTAGAAGAGCTGGTAACTATTAACTATATGCTTGGTGTAACATTGATAATCAGATGTCTGAAGAATGAAGGTTGAGGATCAGACTGAGGTTGAGGTTTAGGATCAGGCCGAGGTTCCCACCTTCACCGCGTTTCGGCGGGCAGTGAAGGTTTGGCCTGTGAAGCATTGACCGAGATCCCCAAAGAGCCTTGTGCAAGAGGCTGAGTCCAACCTAAGGACAGCCTCTTTTAGTGTTTCTCAGATCCTTTGCCCAATTAAGATACCAAAAAAATGCCAGAGGGGAGGGGCGAAAGTATGGGGAGTTGATCACCATTTAGAAAGACGGTACTTCCTTGGAAGAGAAACACTGTAAGGTGTATAGTATTTAAAATCTGGCTTATAAGTACTAACAGACGTTGAAGATGTAAGCGCAATAAACAAGCTGAGCTCAAAATATTTATACGCCCTAAACTAAGCGTGCCGTTAGGTACGCCAGGCTGGTCACTAAGAAAAGTGCTTGGGTTCTAGCGTGCCGTGGGTACGCTCCCTGCGTAGTTGGACCCTTAGTAAAACAATTCTTTTGGACCGTATCTTTCGGCACGCAAAATGTCGTGTTTTGATCGTGCCTGGCCCCTCCGCAGGGTAGTTTCGGCACTGTGGAACGGCACGAAAAAACGTACCTGTCAAAATGTTCTTTTTAATGGAGCCCAAGGCTTTGTAATCAAGGTAACTTATGTAACAGAGTCCTAAACCTAAATCTAAGCCTAAGCCTCAACCTCCATTCTCAAACCTATTCCCTTCCCGTGATGATCAAAAAGGATATTTTAAGCATGCCCCTATCCAATTGCTGTCAGAATATTCCGCTCAATCCGTTCTAAAATATTAGTGGTATCGGCCTTTTCAAAGTTGCGTCCGGTCACTTTTTCGTATAGCTCAATGTAGCGGTTAGATACCTGTTCCACGAACGAGTCGGGCATGGAGGGCATGAGCTGACCTTCTTTCCCCTGGAACCCAAACGTCATCAGCCATTCCCTGACAAATTCTTTGGATAGTTGCTGTTGCGGCTGTCCGGTGCGTTGGCGTTCGTCGTAGCCGTCGAGGTAAAAATAGCGCGAACTGTCGGGGGTATGAATTTCGTCGATCAGGTAGATCTCACCGTCTTTTTTTCCGAATTCGTACTTAGTATCGACGAGGATGAGCCCCTGTTCGCGGGCCATCTGTGTGCCCCGTTCGAATAGCGCGCGGGTGTAGTGTTCGAGTTGGACGTAGTCTTCGGCCGAAACGATCCCCTGCTCCAGGATTTCTTCACGGGATATGTCTTCGTCATGTCCTTCCTCGGCTTTGGTGGCCGGGGTGATGATCGGGGCCGGGAAGGGGTCATTTTGGCGTAAGCCATCGGGCATGTCTACTCCGCAAAGTGTGCGCTTTCCGTCGCGGTATTCGCGCCAGGCATGACCGGCGAGGTAACCACGGATCACCATTTCCACCTTATAGGGTTCACAGGCCCGTCCGATCGCCACGTTAGGATCGGGGGTAGCCATAAGCCAGTTGGGAACAATATCGGCCGTAGCTTCCAGGAAGTAGGTGGCTACCTGGTTAAGCACCTGCCCTTTGTAAGGTATGGGGCGTGGTAAGACGTGATCGAAAGCGGAGATCCGGTCCGAAGCGACCATGATCAATTGGTCTCCTACAGTGTAAACGTCGCGAACTTTGCCGCGGTAAAAATTGGTTTGTCCGGGTAGTGAGAAGTTGGTTTCCTGAACGGCCTCCATGGATCCTTTTTTCGATCGGTGAATAAGGTCTGTATTGATCTGAGTAGGGCGGAAAAAATAGGTAAAAACCCCGGACTTTAGCAGGCCGGGACCGGATTCCTTTTTGCGAAAGCAAAAAAAACAGGCAAATGGATGTGACTTTTGTCAGTAGGTGGCGTCAAAAGACCGAATTGTACAATATTTAGCCACGGTTATATTCCCATGAACCCCAGTTTTTTCAATTCAAATGTATTTTTAGGGGGAAATTTAAATTAGCACTCGGAAACAAGCCGTGGAACTTTTGCGCCTTGCCGAGTGTTTTTATTTTTGCAAGCCGTCCAAATGAGGACGGACCAGGCCACACCGGCCGATATCGGGGACGTATTGGTATCGACAGGAGAGTGAGCTGATTAGTAAGCATGCCGGAGCAAGATTGTTTAACTCCGTCAAAAACTAGCAATCAACCCTTTTTACATGGCAACTCTAATTATGCCATGGCTGCCTAAGACTAAGTCTTAGAAAGCCTTTGTGCCGTACAGTTGACGTCCGATACAAATTGTGCCGCACACCATCACATTCGGACTGGGGGGTGTAGGTGCTCTGATGCATCCCCGAGATTAATTGGAGCTAAGGTGATCGTTTGGGTGGGTTTCCTGACCTATCGTGATCCCGACAAATTGATAGGAAACTAAGCATGTAGAAAGCTCTTTGGCGCTTTCTCTGGACCCGAGTTCGACTCTCGGCGTCTCCACTATGATTAAACGGGTTTTCCGGCCGAAAGGCCGGAAAACCCGTTGTCGTTTGAGGCACCACTAAAGTGGTGCGGGAAGATGGGGCGTTTGGGAAATTCCCCACCGTTAAAACGGTGGGCTTATGCCGTGTTTTGGGAATAGCCCCAATGTTTACCATCGCCTGATCTTATGATCAAAAAAAGAGTGGTAGACGCGATGCATCGCGTCTCTACAAAAATGGGTTGTTCGATCGGCATCCAACTCTCCCATTCCCCAATTCCCCCATTCTCCAACTCGGTGGCTGGCGATGGGTAAAATGGCTTGACTACTTGTTTGAGTAATACGTAAGATTCGCCTGATCCCCTGATCTCCACATCCCCTGATCTAAAAAACGGTGGCAGACGCGATGAATCGCGTTTCTTCAAATATGGAATTAATCGGAATCCAACTCTCCCTCTCTCCATTTCCCCGCCATAGCCAGTTTGAGCTAAGTAGGTTACCCTCTGACCTCCCACTTCAATACCCCGTTTCCTTTAAGAAGAACATTGTCTTTGGAGCAGGCTCATTACCGCCAAACCACAAATTGATTTCCCGGGTTATTTTGGGCATGGTATCAAAACGGTACTCCAGCCCTGTATGACCTTCTGCGCTGGGATTCTTTGGCTGATGCCAAAAAACGGAAACCCGCACCTGCTTGCGGTCATAATTGATTCGGGCTTCGCCCCGTACTCGGCCACCTTGGGGATGTATGGTTCCGAATGGCTGTTTGTCAAAGACCACTTCTCCGTTGCGGTGCTGATACCGGTTAAGTTCGATCCGCTTAGTGTCGAGATTATAACGCCATCCGATCATAAAGGAATCGTGGTGGTTGGTAAACAGATGAAAGCTTAAACCACACAATTTGTTCCAGTCGTACTGATCGACATCGGTCTTGCCATTTTCACGTAAGTGATAACGTCCATCGTGGAAGGTCACATCGAAATGAAACCGTTTGGGGCGCCATCGCACCTTCAATTGTTTGGGTTCGGCAGCATGTTGGCCTTCGGAAATGTGGAAGAGCACGTACAGTGATTTTACGAAGTCATAGGGACCCGCTTGCGGTTCAGTCCCATGGATTTCAGCATCCAGCGGGGCAGGGGCTTCCGGGGCGGACGATTCTTAAGGTTCAGGTACCAGCCGATCTTTTTGGCGATGGGTACTTTGTGGGTTTCCACAAACTCGATGAGGGTGCCGTCGGGATCTTCCACGTAGGTAAAACGGCCGGCCGCTTCGCCCATGTCGAAACTATCGTTGCTGTCCACGGTGAAGGGATGGCCTGATTCTTTACAAGCCTCGCGTAGGCCATCCATATTGCGCACGTCGAAGCACAGGTGGATGAAGCCAAGATCACCCCAGTAGCGGTCGCGATAGATGGATTCGCCTTCGCGGTCGAGGGATTGTACCAGTTCGATCTCCGATCGGCCCAGCAGAGGTGCAAAAGCACCCGTGCGCTCGTCCTGGTGGCGCAGGATGACGCGCCGTACTTTTTGTTTGCCTCCCTCGAGACCGGCCCAGCCGTCGACTACCTCGGTGGCGTCGTAAGTCAGTTGGTCGTACCCCAGCACATCGCGGTACAGGGGCAAACTGGCATCAATGTCGCTCACCCCTATCAGGGCACCGTAAATGCCACCTGTTAGTTCGTTGCGATTCTGAAACCAATTATTGGCCTGTACGACCTGAAAGGGATTACCGTAGGGATCCTCTACAAAGAAGTGATCCCCGGCACCGGGTGTGTGGACAATGGGTGAGCTCATGTGAACGCCCGAGGATTCTAATTTCTGATATGTTTCCCGGATGTTGCGGCACTTGATCTTTCCGGCGAAGATGCCGTGGTCCCCCAACTGAGGGCGGCTGGCAGGAGGTTGGGGCTGTCGGCAGGTGTATTGCCAGATCTCAAATCCGCCGCCACCCTGCATATTCAGGGCCAGGATAGCGTAGCGATTCCGTACCTCGCCACCGGTGTAATCGGTCATCAATGGTGCGGGGGCCCGCTCTTCGAAGATAGGCACATCCATGCCAAAATGTTTATGGTACCAAATGTATGCCTGGTCAGCGTTGGCAACACCTACGCCCAACTGCTGAATACCGCTAATGACGTAATCCATAGCCCTGAATTTGTTTTTTCGGTCAGTCAAGTGTTACATTAGATCGCCTAAAGATAACAATTTCGGCAGTGCCTCTATTGTATTAACATGAGGTTGGGGCTGAGCTGTTTGCCAAATAACTTATTGCTACAACCTCACTTGGTATTTGGTAGTAAGACTAACTTAAATCCAAATACCCTATACCTATTACTCTGTACCGGGAGGCTGGGCCTCGAAAAAACCTCTTTACAGAATAGTTTATGCCCAGTCTCCCGATTGCACTAGGATTCAAACCAAAGCTTTTTTACGACCGACGGGGTGCCATTGTAATTAACCGTTATCTCGGTGTTAGCAGGTATCGCTTTAAGGGCATAAAAGGTGAGTATATCCCGCTCAAAGTCGGGTACGTATTCAGCAGTGGGACTGGAATCATGGTTGTACAGACTGCCGTAGCCCAAAACAATTCCTACCTGCTTGTCCTCTTTCCCCCAGATAAAATAGTAGTCGTGTAAGGTGGTGGCATGTATGTGCTCTAAATCTTTTGCCGGAAGGCGAATAACAGGAGCCACCTCAATGAGCTGGCCGGAATGCAGATCCTCCGTGCAGTAGACACCACGACCACTTACCAAACTGGTATCCACATACAGGGGAACGTGCTGGCGAATATCGGTCATAGGTAGAAGGTGCTGGTTCGAATCGAAAAAATGGTTCTCTGACATTTTCAGCGCCTCGATGCAAATGTTTTCTCGAAAAGCCCTGCTAACTCTGGTCGTATTTCTTTCCGCGAAAACATTCCCCGCTAAAATTGTCAGAGAAGGGGAAAAATCCTCTTAAGAGGAAGCAAAAAAGACCAGGTAAACGTTAAAACTATTGTAAATCTGGTGATAATTCCATCTTATAAAGTCGGTAATTAAACAAAATAGCCAAATTTTACCTTAATTTGAGGACCCTTTACCGATTAGTCAATTCGGAATACACCAAACCACCAAAGGGATTACATCACATTATTGTAGAGTATATAGACTTTACTTATCTAAAGTAGGAAAACTTCTGTTATGAAGCATCTGACAAAACTGTTAAGCACACTTACACTTTTAGTAGCATTCTCCACC
>JASBTH010000539.1 GCA_030148525.1 Saprospiraceae bacterium
ATTATTTCGGGATGTAGCTCAGCCCGGTTAGAGTGCACGCCTGGGGGGCGTGAGGCCGGAGGTTCGAATCCTCTCATCCCGACCATACCCTCACCCCAACCCCTCTCCCACCGGGAGAGGGGCTTTTTTATGTCCGAACGATTCGACGGCGAAAGCCATTTTGAAGTATGAGGTCAGAGGTCAACACGCCTTCGCGGGGCTTCGGCGGCCAGGGAGTTCAGAAGTGATCAAAACTTCTTCAATCACAGCCCGGGCTTTTCAGGAATCGACCTTAATCTCCTTATCCCCTTATCTCCCAATCCCCAATTCTCCCTTTCTCCAACTCCCCTACCCGCAGTAGCCCAAATGGGCGAAGGGTGAGCCCATCCGGTCTAGATTCTAGATTCTCTCAGTCTCTTGTCTTAATACCCTCTACTAATTACCAAATACCCACTTACATATACAGACTGATCAGTCGCTCGTAGATCTCCTGCTTACCGCTGATTTGTTCAGGTTCTCCTTTCTCAGCAGCGTATTTTACCAGATCCTCCAGGGTCGATTTACCCTGCTCGAAGTCCGCACCGGCTCCCTGGTCAAAAGTCGCATAACGCTCCTTGCGCATGGATTTATACGGACTGTTCTCCAATATGTCGGCTGCCGCCAAAAGTGCTTTGGCAAACATATCCATACCGCTGATGTGGGCTACGAACAGATCATTAAAATGGGTGGAATTGCGCCGTACTTTGGCATCGAAATTCACGCCTCCTTTACCCAATCCGCCGGCTTCCAGCAGCACCAGCCAGGCCTGGGTAAGTTCGTACAGGTCGATGGGAAACTGGTCGGTATCCCAGCCATTTTGATAGTCGCCACGATTGGCATCAATACTTCCCAGCACTCCGCTATCGGCTGCTACCTGTAGTTCGTGTTCGAAGGTGTGCAGGGCCAGGGTGGCGTGGTTCACTTCGATATTGAGCTTAAAGTCGTCCATCAGATCGTACTCCCGCAAAAAGGCGATACAGGTTGCCGCATCAAAATCGTACTGATGTTTGGTAGGCTCCATGGGTTTGGGTTCGATCAGGAAGGTTCCGGTAAACCCATTCGACCGCGCGTAATCCCGTGCCATTTTCAGGAAGGTGGCCAGGTGATCTTTCTCCCGCTTCATATCGGTATTTAGCAAGGACATATACCCTTCACGACCACCCCAAAAAACGTAGTTGTCACCGCCCAGCTTTATCGTTGCGTCCAGTGCATTGCGCACCTGAGCCGCTGCGTGCGCTACCACCTGGAAATCCGGATTGGTAGCGGCTCCGTTCATATAGCGGGGATGAGAAAACAGGTTTGCCGTGCCCCAAAGCAGTTTAATGCCCGTTTCTTTTTGTTTTTCCAGGGCGTAGTCGGAAATAAAAGCCATGCGCTTTCTGGTCTCCGCCACGGAGTCCCCCTCATCGATCAGGTCGACATCGTGAAAGCAGTAAAACGGGATGCCCAGTTTATGGATGAATTCAAAGGCGGCATCCATTTTATCTTTCGCCCGCTGGTAGGGATCATCCGCAGCATTCCACGGTAAATGTCGGGTGCCGGGACCAAAGGGGTCGCCTCCTTCGCCACAGAAACTATGCCAGTAGGCTACCGCAAACCGGAAGTGCTCTTTCATGGTTTTGCCGAGCACTTCCTGGTCTTCCTTATAATAACTGAAAGACCAGATATCCCTGGAATCCGGTCCTGCATAAGTAATCTTTTCAACATCTGGGAAAAATGTGTTTTGCATAGTTTGGTCGTTTTTTATCCGTTGCTTCCGCAAAAAGGTAGATCTAAATATCCATAAGGTGGTTGAGCCTTTCCTTCCAATCAGCGTACAGCTGTGTATATTCCTTACACAGCCGTGGAGTGGGGCGGTAGGACTTTTGTTTTGTCAATCCCCGAAAGACCTCTTCCCGGGAAAACAGCCCAGCCCCCATGGTGGCTCCCCGGGCCGCCCCCAAAGCACCGTCGGTATTGAATAACTCGATATCCACTCCGCTCAGGTTGGATAGTAATTCGCAAAAGAGCGGACTCAGGAACATATTCGCCTGTCCGGCCCGAATCACCTTAAGGTCGATTTGATTATCGGAAAAAGCTTCCATACCGTACATAAAGGAATAGATAATACCTTCCTGAACGGCCCGGTACAAATGAGCGGGGGTGTGCCGATTGAAGTTGAGTCCCTGCATACTGCTTCCCACAGACGCATTTCCGAGCATTCGCTCAGCTCCGTTACCAAAGGGAAAAAAGAAGAGGCCCTCACTGCCCGGCCCCACCTCTTCCGCCTGTTGATTCATATGCTCGTAGCTCTCGGCTTGAGTCCACTGGCGTGCCCAGGAGTTGGCTATTCCCGTTCCGTTAATGCACAGCAGAATACCGATCCGCGGATCATCCTTGGTGTAGTTGACGTGGGCAAAGCTATTAACCCGCTGGGACTCGTCGATAAAAAGCTCATCGGACACACCGTAGATGACCCCCGATGTGCCCGCGGTAGCGGCGACTTCCCCTTTCTCCAATACATTAAGGGAAAAGGCATTATTAGGTTGATCACCCGCTTTATAGGTCACCTGCACTTCCGGTGACAGGCCCAATTCGTCGGCGATCAGCTGATTGATCGTTCCGTGCTGATCGAATGACTCGCGGATATCGGGAAAGAGGTGCTCTCCAAAGCCAAAATACCGCAGCAGGCGCTGACTTACCCCTTTTTCCTTAAAGTCGTAGAAAATACCTTCGGAAATACCGGAGAGCGTGGTCGTTAGTTCTCCGGTAAGCTTATAGGCAATGTAATCACCCGGCAGGCAGACCTTGTGCACGCGCTCGTATTTGTCGGGTTCGTTACCTTTCACCCAGGCCAGCTTGGAAGCCGTAAAGTTTCCGGGACTATTCAACAGGTGATTGAGGACGTAATCGCTGCCCAGATCCTCGAACGCCTGTTGGCCGATCTCCACGGCCCGGCTATCGCACCAGATAATGGAAGGGCGGACGGGATGGCCATTCTTGTCCAGACACACCAGTCCGTGCATCTGGTAGGCGATACCAATGTGTTTGATTTTCTGGGTGTCGTTCTTTATTGGTTGCACGGCCAGGCGGTAGGCTTTCCGGAATGCTTCCCACCACCAATCGGGATCTTGCTCCGCCCAGCCCGGCTTTTGGGCGATCACCGCCATTTCCTGTTGGGGAAAATAAGCTGATCCCGCTATCTGCTGGGTTTCATAATTAAAAACGATGACTTTCACGGAGGACGTGCCAACGTCGATGCCTAGGCTGTACATGATAGGGTGCTTGATTCGGGGAGAGAATATACGGAAGAATACCCTCATCCCAAACCGGGTACCCTCATCCCAAACCCTTCTCCCAGCGGGAGAAGGGCTTTCTGTTTTGGTTTACAAATTACGTTTGGTCTAGACTCTGGACTCTTTTAGTCTCTTGTCTTGACAAACGGGTTACCCTCCCCCCGCCGCCCTGTGAAATAGTTTTCAACTCTTGCTGCGCAAGATTTCACGGGGCAGGCCTTCTCCCACAGGAAGGAGGGCTTACGTTTTGGTTTGCAAATTACGTTGGGTCTAGATTCTAGACTCTTTTTGTCTACTGTCTTTACAACCAAGTCCCATTGCAAAAAAGTCACATATCCCTTATACTTGCGATTCCACAACGGGATGTAGCGCAGCCCGGTAGCGCGCTTCGTTCGGGACGAAGAGGCCGCTGGTTCGAGCACGAAGTACACGGAGCGCAGCGGAGTAATCCAGTCATCCCGACCAACCCGAAAGACTGCCGACGATAGTCGGTGGTCTTTTTTTCGATCAGCCGATTCGCCAACGATAGTTGGCAGGGAGGGTGAGCGGAAAAAAGACCAGGGGCGATAGCCCAGGCTTTGGGGTTGTGACTCCCCTCTCCAAGGATGGGCGCAAGCCAATCCTTTTGAAGTATGAGGTCAGAAATCAGAGGTCAGAAGTGATCATAGCAATTTTAACAACAGTCACGGGCTTTTTTGGAATCGACCAATGACCTTAATCTCCTTATCCCCTTATCTCCCAATCCCCAATTCTCCCTTTCTCCAACTCCCCTGCCCGCCGTAGCCCGAATGGGCGAAGGAGGGCCAACTCTCCAATTTCACACTTCTTACGGTAATTATGTTGCTTTTTCAGCAGTCATTTGTGTATATTGACTAAACACTACCCTCACGGACGAGCTTTTCCTGACCCCGATCTCCCACTGCTACTTTACACCATCCAAATCATTCCTTTTCGGGTTTCCGGATAGGAATCATTATCAAAAAACCAATTAAAAATTAAGCTATGCAGAACAGGAATTCTACCTATTGGCATTTACTATGGTGCCTCTTCTTCTGTCCGTTCCTAAGCATCGGGCAGTCCGAGCCCTCCTTAAAATGGGTCGACTTCTCGCCCCGGGAAATCACTATGCAACTTCCCGAACAAGGGCCTCGCTCCAACTATAGGGCCATTATACAGGGGCCGGATGGGAACACCTTTCAAAAAGACTTATCGAATCGTTTTACGTTTGTACTCCGGGTGTCCGATCTGCCGGTAACAGACCTGAAGGATGGCTCGTATAAAGTCTTATTTTCACCCTACTTCGCCCTCCCCTCCGATCAGCGAAAGGTTTTGCGAACATTGGACGATCGGGGACAAACGGAAAAACTCCGCAATTTCCGCTCCCTCTGGCAATTGCCCGAACAGGCGGAGGATTATACCTGGCAGGTATCGGTAAAAGACGGCGTGTTCATCAATCCATTCGTGGAAGAGTTGAAAGGTGATCCACTACGCTTGCTGTTGCCACCGGGTGACCAATTAAGGTTCAACCCCCTGGATGGCATAACGGCAGCCCTGCCCGAATTGGAAGGGCTGAGCACCTTTACATCGAATACTCCGAGCCAACTACCCGTAGATACTTATTTCGACCAGGTCATACTCGACGACCTGATTGTGGATGGTAGTGCCTGTATTGGTTTTGACTGCGTCAACGGGGAAAGTTTTGGGTTCTCAACCCTTCGCCTCAAGGAAAATAATTTGCGCATCGAGTTTTTGGATACCAGTACCGAGGCTTCATTCGCCCAAAATGACTGGGAGATCCTGGTCAATGACTCTTCTAACGGGGGACTGGATCGCTACACCATCCATGATCGCAGTAACAGCCGATTGATTTTCACCATCGAGGCGGGCGCTCGTTCCAATTCCTTATACATTGAAGATTCCGGAGAAATTGGCATCGGAACCAACCAACCGGCAACGCTGATGCACAGTGTTAGTGGTAACACGCCTACCCTGCGTCTCGAACAAGAC